>JAHPYY010000089.1 GCA_019058515.1 Promethearchaeota archaeon | reverse complement strand
GTATGTAACTAAGCTAAGTGAACAGGAAAACGCTTTTGAGTCGATAAAATCGAGAATAGATAAATTAGATAAAGAAATCAAGGAACTGAATATACTTATAGACGAAAAGATCAAGAACTTAAAGATTTAAGCCAAATTGGAAATTTTCAGATGGTATTTTTCTTCAATAATTATTCATCCTTTAACATTTTTTTTTATAATTAGGAAGAATCACCCTTGAAATCTTCATTTATTAGTAACAAAAAAGATATATACTACACAATTATAGAATCTATCAACAAAGGTGAAATATAAATGAGTGTTGATAAACTACAAGAACAAGTCGATCAGTTGTTAGAAGAACGCGATAAACTTGAGGAGCAATGCGATACTTTACCTCAATGCGAAGAAGACGACGGTTGCGAGACCTGTAAAGTGTACAAAAAAATTGAAGAGCTTGACGAAAAGATCGATGAGCTTGAGGAAAAAATCGAAGAATTAATGGGAGACGATGAAGAGGAGTAACTGATTTAACTACTTAGGAGATTATCTTAACTCTTTTGTTTTTTTAATCTAACTATTTATAATTTTAATTTACTTTACAATACTTTTTAATTATTCAATAATTATTAATGTAAAACCTCGGAAGTTAGACTTAGAACTACATGATCCCGGCCGTCGTAGAGGAGTTAGATAAACACAATGTAAAGATTTTTCGAATGTCAACTCTTGATCTTCAAAATAATCCCGTAATGTGGGTATCTGCGTATTTAGTGGATGGATTATTGATAGATTGCGGCCACCACCATGCAAAAGACGAATTTATAAAACATTTAAAAAGCAAAAGCGTAGAAAGGTGCGTGTTAAGCCATCACCATGAAGATCACATTGGAGCGTGTTACGATTTAATCAATAAAGAAAAAGTGCCTGTTTATGCTACAAACGAAACGGCATTTCTCGTTAGAATGAAGATCCGAATTCCTTCTGAGCGTAGTTTGGTTTGGGGTTTGCCACATCCTTTCATAGTAAAGCCACTTACTTCTACTTCAAACATAGAAACCAGCTCCGCTTCATTTAAAATTGTACGGACTCCCGGTCACTGTAGAAACTTAATATCTATATTTCAAGAGAAAGAAGGGTTATTATTTTCCACAGACGCATTTATAAGCGAAAAGCAATCGGTAATCTTTAACTGGGAGGATGCTCTTACCATGATGGATTCTCTCAACAAGTTGCTAGCGTTGAAACCTAAATATATTTTTCTTGAGAGCGGGGATGTCATTACTTCGGATAAGTTGGAAGTTTTATTAAACACCTGGCACGATATAAAGGAAAAAAGCGAACAATATTATATCCAAAACTTGTCACTTAAACGCATCGTTGTAAAACTATTCGGTAAAGAAAGCCCTCTAAAAACGCTTACGGGAGGAGACATGTCTCGTGAAAATTTAATCCGCTCCTTATTGGGACTGCCCCCCGTATTTAAGAATAGATTTAGAAAAAAAGCAAATATGAAACCAAAAGTTAACTAAACCTCAATAGATTCTATACCTTGACTTCCAATTTCTATTAAGTTATTACGGTTCGTTTTTGTCTTAATTCGGTCAACTTCTTTGTTCAATTGGTCTTTAGTAATAACTCTGCGCTCGACGTAAAGATTAAGGTATTTCGCGTAATTTTGTAAGTTTAAATACATTTTCAACCACATGCTATTAGGCGGAGCAGATTTTGTCGTCCATTCCTCGAACTGACCTTCAATGGTTTTTCCTAAGTAGTTGATCCTAATCGGGGTTCCGTGAGTTAATTCAAGAAGTTGTCCAACCTTATCGTTTGCTTCCATGGATAGAAGATTCTAGAAAATCAATTTATATCTTTTAAGACACGAGGTTTTTTAATTTACTTATATACTTAACGCCCAAAAATCGCTTATTTCAAATTTGAGCTTATGAAATAATAGAGATATTTTTTAAAGTGTTTAAAGACATTGAAGATTGAATAGAAAATCATAGATTTTTAAAAAAAATATGAGTCAAGAAATTAATAAAGGTAATTCTAAAAAACCGCTTATCGTATTTGTTGTACTTGTAGGATTATTTGCCATCCCTCTTATAGGAGTGTCTATTATCGCACTTTCAAGAAATCAAATTACCCCTAACGACGAATTTTTTGATGTCTCTATACCAGGGCCTACGCCTAGGATCAATGTCGACACTTGGATGCTTACAGTCGACGGTGAAGTGGAAAATAAACTCACCTTCAATTACGACAATTTTACCAGTTTGGAGTCGGTAACGGTTATAGCGACTGTACAATGCGTAGAGGGTCCTTCTGGTACGGCTGTTTGGAGAGGCGTGCGCGTGAAAACGATATTAAATTTAGCGGGTTTAACACCAGATGCCTTTGATATCGTGTTCTACGCCGCCGACGATTATTCTTCCTCTCTTGCTCTTAATGAAACCCAACAAGACGATGTTTTACTTGCGTACGAGATGAACGGTGAACCTCTTCCCGCAGAACAAGGGTTCCCCGTAAGAGTCGTAGCCACGAACCACGCGGGTTATAAGTGGGTAAAGTGGGTGGAACGCATAGAAGTGGTCGCTTACGATTATTTAGGATATTGGGAATCGAGAGGTTGGTACGACAACGCGCTTAGGGCCCCAGTTAACGATTGGGTGCTTCACGCACTATTGCTATCCACTGCGTTTCTATTTGGAGGGGTATCATACCTATCTGGCTTAAAGTTCGCTAAAAATGTAGAATACTTCAAAAATTTACCTAAATTTATGTCGCGAAAGTTCCATATAGGAGCTTCTTTGGTGTATTCCGTGCTTGCAGTCGCGACTTTCATCTACTGGGTAAGTCAAACGCTCTTTATGAGGAGTCAAATTTTTTACACATTTCACGGAATAATAGCTCTCGCGGCGATCGTAAGCACTGTCGTAAGTCTTTTATCGGGTTTGGCGTTATTGAGAAGAAAAAATAATATTTTGAACGTTTGGCACCCTCGATTTGCGTTACTCTCCATTTACTTGTTCTTTTTGACAATAATACTCGGGTTTCTACTGTCAAGCGGAGTGGGATTCACTTCGTTAAGAATTTTTAACTTTTTTGCGAACTACGGTCGGTAATCTATTTAAAAAGCGACCCCTACCTTTAAATTATAACGCTACTTCCTTTTTTTTATACACCCTCTCTAAGGTTGATGAATAATTCGATACGATAATTTTAACATTTTATTAACACTTTTAGTAGTAGCTTTTAGCGTAGTTGCGTTATCGATAACCTTCTTCCTCCTCTCGTTACTAGAATCCCTGCCTTTTTCGAACATCTGGTTTTTATTCCTTGTTTTCTTATGTTTTTCGGCGTACTTGTTTAATCCTTCAAAGTACAGGAGAAGAATGTATAAGGACGAATACATCGTAAACGATTACCTCAAACTACGTTTAGAGGGAAAGGAAACCGTAATATATGTAGACGATAAACCCTTCATTCACTGTAAAAAGCTGTTGTTTAATGTACCGTTCGAAGACCTCACCGATTTTGACTCTGTAGACCAGGTTCTCGACACTAATTCCAATATTAACGCGAAAGAAATCCCCACTCAAGCTCTATATTTAGATCCTCAGGAAGAGTTTCAAGGGCATTGTTCTAATCTTCACGCTTGGGCGGAATGGGAATACAACACTAACCTTTTGCACAGTAATCTCGCGTTCCCACTTCTCAAACGACTGGCTGAGGTGGGAGATCAAATCGCTAGAGCCGTGTTTAAAGACGAGATTATTAAGCGTTACCTAAGTGGATACCCATCGGTTATAGAATATCTGAAAAAGGAACATTACACGATCTACATAACTGACAAAGATTTGGAACCATATATAGACAATGCTTACACTAAATCGGAGTTTTTCCTACTAATTTCTTTAATGAAAGAAGAGGAATCAAAAATTCGAGCTTATAAGAAACTCATCGAGCTAGATCCCATAAACAAAGACGCTATGAAAGCTCTAGCAAAATTATACGAAGATGTTAGAGATTACGAGAACATGATTGAACTTTATAAGAATATAATAGAAATGTATCCAAACGATGTAGAAATTCATTTAGACCTAAGTTCGATTTACGAGTTAAGTTCGAACTTTGAAAAAGTAATCGTCGTTAACTTATCAATCTTAGAAAACGAACCAGATAACCTCAAAGCTTGGGAAAATTTAGCGCGAATGTACGATATTACGGGGAACAAAAAAGAGAAAATAGAAGCAATTGACAATCTAAAGCGAATTAAGTCAAACAAAATTAAACAATTAACTCAAATTTAGTAATTACATTTGAATTGCGCAACACATAAACTTTTCCATTTGAATTACGTGAGTAAAACTCTTTCTGTAATAAATAAAACTAATAAATCAACGATAATTTTTTCCTATTATTCTAATTCTGAGTTTTTAAAAACTAAATTAGTGAAGTAGTATGGAAGAAAAGAAGACCAAATTTTTAACTCAAGCAATTAACGACGAAATTTTAGAAAAGCTGAGCTTAAAAAACCGTTACAATTTCTTGAACGCCAATTTACTGACTATCCTTAATAAGGATGAGATGAATTGGTTGAAGACGGTACAGAAATTTTGCTTGCAGTTTGAAAAAGAACACAATATTATCCACGGTCCCGACGAAGACGTGTACAAGTGGATCCCTGAGTTTGGTAAGCAGGGATTTATTTGTCGCGCTCACAAATTCGAAGAGATCGACATGAATTTTGAAGAACACGGCTTAACCACGGAACTTATAAGGAATTTAGCAATGGACATGTTCGATCCTCAATTCGCAATGGCCGGTGGTGCATCGGTGTTAGCCATTAATCCAATCCATTGGCACCACGAGAATATTCCAATTCGACTTGAAGCGCTAAAAGATTTAGTAACAGGCGTTGCACCTGGATGTATTTGCATTACCGAACCCGAACGTGGGTCCGACGCAGTCCATATGTTAACCACTTGCGACGAGCAACCCGATGGTAGCTTTTTAGTTAACGGGGATAAGATATTCAACACGAACGCACCCAAATCCAAATGGGCTGTAATATACGCGACTGCGGAACAAAACAACGGAAACACCATGGGCCAATTTTTAGTTAACACCTCGTGGGAAGGTTGGCACTGCGATCGCGTGTTGATTCCGTGGGTTCCAAAAGTGTATTTGGGCCGTGAAACATTCACGAACCTAAGAATCCCCAAAGAAGCTATTTTAGCCCCAATTGGCAAAGGTCGAGACCATCTATTTGAAGGGCTTGTACCCGAGCGAATTGGCATCGCGATTATGGCTTTAGCGGAATGTTGGGGCGCTCTCGCACACGCAGCAATCTACGCGAACATGAGAAAGCAATTCGATAAGGTGATATTGGTATTTCAAGGTGTAGGCTTTAATCTAACTGATTATTGGGCGCGAACTAATAATTTAACGCAAGGATTATTGCGATTCTGCGAAACTTACGACGAAAAAGTCGAAAAGTTTGGTGGTGAGGATAAAATCCCTCAAAACATAAAGGGAGCTCTAGTACCCCAAGCGAGTCAGTTCAAATACCACATAACCAACTTGTGTAAGAAAATTTGCTACGAAGCTGGAAACTTGATGGGGGGTGCAGGTTTGTCGGATAATACATTAATGCACGATTTAATCAACATTTCGCGAATTCAGGAAATTGTAGGTGGCTCAAGACAAATCCAGCAATACATCATGTCAATGTCGTTACGTTCGATATTCAAGTTGCTTTAATCCGTCAACTTAAGATAAGATTTAGCGATTTTGGTTAATCTAATAAACTTTTTTCTTTTTTCCTTCTCTTTTTTTCCTCTTTACATACATTTTAAACACGAAACTTATAACTCTCGTTTACTTATATTCTTCAATTCATTATTTACTCCCTCAATATTTCAAAAAAATGGGTTCTATAATCAACTGGGGAATAATGGGTTGCGGAAATATAGCACACTCGTTTGCAAGGGGATTAAAATACCTTAAAAATAGTGCTAAAATATTTGCAGTAGCTTCTCGAACTGAAGGTAAAGCTGAAGCTTTTGGAAAAATGTATCGCGCCGAGAAAATTTACAATAACTACGAGGACCTAGTGAATGATCCCGAAGTCGATGTTATATACATCTCAACTACACATAATTTCCACCATCAAAACGCTTTATTATGTCTAAATCATAAAAAGCCAGTCTTGTGCGAAAAACCCTTGACAATAAACGCCCATCAAACAGAAGATTTAATAAACACCGCCAAAAAAAATAAGGTATTTTTAATGGAAGCGATGTGGACTCGGTTTTTTCCTTGTATTTTAAAATTGATTGAAATACTAAATGACCAAGTAATCGGAGAAGTTAAACACGTCAAAGCAGATTTCGGAATACGGAAAGAGTTTAACCAAGAACACAGGGCATTTAATCCTAATTTAGGAGGAGGTGCTTTGCTGGATCTTGGTATTTACCCTATTACATTTGCTACTCTTGTTTTTAAAACCGCTCCCATAAAAATAAAAAGTAGCGCATTTATAGGAAAAACTGGTGTGGACGAACACTCTTCTTACTTATTTGAATACAAACACGAAAAAGTCGCATTACTTTCCTCATCTTATACCTATTTAATGCCTGATAATGGCTATGTTTTCGGCGAAAAAGGATACATTGAAATTCCCGACTTCTATCATCCCTCAAAAATGTTTCTAAAGCTAATTGGGACTCAAAAGAAAGCTATTAAGATACCTTTCAAATCCGTGGGCTATAATTACGAAGCTGAAGAAGTAATGAAATGCCTAGACGATGGAAAAGTTGAAAGCGAGATTATGTCGTTAAGCGAATCGCTTAAAATCATGAGAATTATGGATACAATACGTTCTCAATGGGGCTTAAAATATCCTGAAGAGTAAACTGGCACTATTAAGTAATTCAAAGCAAATAAAATTAAAAGATAAAATAAAATAAAAAAAATTATTTGTATTTCTCCAATTTTCCAACTTGATACATGCCGGAAACTGCTCCTAATACGGTAAGAACGATAATAATAACTACACCTAACTGGACAATAGACGCCTTAACGGGAAAACTGATAACAATCGCATCGATCGTTTCGATACCGTAAGAGAATATCGGAACGATTTCTGGGTGGTTGTAGAGCGCCACCAAAAGAACGATCGAACCGAGTTCCAATAGAATCTCCAGCACCATAATGGTTTGGTGTAAGGTAATCCACTTGTTTCCAATGGTACCGCGAGTGAACACCAACGCCCCTTGAGCTACAGTAAATAATCCCGCGTAGCTCACTATGGTCAAGAAATTGGGGTGCATTCCTTTCACTAAGGGCGTAAACCCTAAGAAGTACAAGTACACGCCAAAAAGCATAACAATGCATCCTCCAATTAACAACCCAATTGGGTGCGTGAACTTTTCTAAAGTTTCGTTTCTTTGGGAATTCGCGTGGTATTCCCTGGTTTCGTATTGTTCCATTTCATTCCTTATCATAAGTGTTTTTTACTCCTTAATTTTTTTTACTGTGTTAATTATACTATGCATGCCGAGGTATATGAAATTTCTTAAGACCAATTTTTGATTTTTAATCTTTCAAACAAAAACGAGGGAAAAAGAATAGTTGTAAAGTAATTAACGAAAAATTAAAAAACAACTTCCTACAGATGCAAAATAAAACATCCAGTAAAATTATGACTTTTATTGGAGATAAGAGTTAGAATAACAATACAATATTTAACTAGAAAATAAAGAGAGCTAAATTAACTGATAATTGAGTAAACTTAAATTTCCTTGACGATGAATTTGTCAATCCAATCGATCCAGAAGAATTCTTCGCTTAGTCCGAGTAAATTATCCATTTCTACTTGAGTTATTTCTCTTCTTTTTTTATTTTCGGAATTGGTTGTAGATGCGTTAGTTTTTCGTTCTATGTCGTTTCTCATCATATGTTTCCTTCACTCCTTATTTTCTTTCTAGTGTTAATTATACTATGCCATAAACAGTATATGAATTTTCTTTAGACCAATATTTAATTTTCTAATGTCTAATGATTTAAATCTGAATCATTTAAAGTAACGACTTAATTCGACGAGCAATTAACACGCTTAAGTGTTGTTAGTCTTAGATAAAAAAAAATAAAGAAAATTTACTTATAAATAAATTTTGTTCCTAAGGAGCTATTTCCGCTCAAAAAGGCTTTAAGGGTGCCAGATTTCATCATTGAAAGGATGCTAACCTCCAATCCGTTTGTAATTAATGCTTTCGCTTTTAAAATTGAGTTTAATTTTCCCACCATTCTTCCACTTGCATCTAAGGTTCCTGATTCTTTCATGTTTTGTATTAGCCCTTCAAGTGTATTGATATTAATTTCGTTAATTGCGTTTGCGTTAGGATTACTTTTTGGATCCTCGGTAAACACGCCTTCTACATCGGTAGCGTATATCAAACGTTTAGCACCTAACTCCTTCGAGATTACAACCGCAAGTTGGTCTCCACTACACACGCTAAACCCCATGACATCATCATACATCAAATCTCCCCCTAGGAATGGAATCATTCCAAGCGATAAAAACCCTTTCAGGGATTTGAAGTTGTAATCCTTGACCGCCATCTTTTCACCCAATACCATAGAGGAGGGATGCATTAAATTAACAGGGATTCCCGCGTCGTGAAGATTTTTAGCTAATGTCAAACGGTAATTGTTTACGATGTTTTGAGTTTTCGTCAGATATATTAACTGTGACTCGTCCTTAAATCCTTTATACAACTCGTGTTCTAAAACGGGCGGGTGCCCGAAAGATCCTACACCGTGAATTAGAACTAAAGATTCAATCAAATCTGTATCCATACACTCCCTAAGCTCTCGTCCAATATCCCCAATGTTATCCCGCAGTTTGTAAGGAGTAGATTTATCCGTTAAAAGGGACCCTCCAAGCTTGATAACGGTGATTTCTTTATCCATCGTACCAACTCGTTTTGTTTCAAAACGCTATAAGCGCGTATGGCCATAAACCACCGCTTCCACCCAATGATAATAGAATAATTACAATAATTACACTAATTGGAATTGTAATGTTATCAAAACCTTTTGGTGAAAACGCTTCTACTAAAGTTGCGACTGCACTAATGATAAGTACCGAAAGGATCAACCCAATTAGATTAAAATTTGGAACAGCTAAAGAAAATATCAACACCAATATTAAGCTGAATAAAAAGGAACCGATAAACATACCTATAGTCCCAATTACCGTTTTCTCGCTTCCCTTAAGCCCAAATTTCTTATCCCCACCATATTTTCTACCAAATATATCAGCTAATCCATCTCCTCCCGCCAAGCAACCCATTAAAACAATACCCGCAGGATTTCCGTTTCCATCTAATTGAATGTAAAACCATAACACCGTCACTAAAAGCATTACAACCGAATAATACAGAGTTCCTTGTAACAATTCTTTTGAATCTCCTGTCCTCGACATCGAGTTGACGAATTGATCGTTTTGTATCTTACCCGTTCCAATGCCTACGAATAGTAAAACAAATAACAATGGAACAATCATTGCTGTAAATCGTGAAAATATGGTACCAGAATAAAATAACCACGTCAATAAAAAGACTGGAGCAGCAAATATATGAACAATTTTCCGCGTAACCACTGAAGATACCTTTCCGCTTTTTTCTAGGAGAGCGTTCGCTATTACTACAAGCAGAACGAAAAAAATAGAAATGAACATTGCGATTAAATCCCAAACTAAAGCTAATTCGTTTCCAAATGGATTAAACACCATAATAATTTCTCGTATTATTTGTTAAATTAATAATATCTAATCTGGAAATGTTATATAAAGGTTACTCATAATTCGTTGTCCTAAACCATTTATGAGTCTACCCATTTGGAAGACAAAAGATATTTAAATTAATAGAGCACATTGATAAATTAGTATAATTTCGTTATTGAGAAAAACCATTAAAATTAACGAGAAAATAACACCACAAACCAAATTTTGTGATTATATATGGAAGAAAAGAAAACCAAATACGTGACTCAAGCCATTAACGATGAAATAATGGAAAAAATGAGTCTCAAAAACCGCTACAATTTTCTAAACAATAATTTAATGTCGCTACTGAGCACAGAACAATTTAACTGGCTGAAAAAGGTCGAGCGTTTTTGCATGCGATTCGAAAAGAAGCATAGCATCACGCACGGTCCCGACGAGGATGTGTACGATTGGATCCCAGAGTTTGGCAAAGAAGGGTTGATCTCAAGGCAACATCCGTACGATATGATCGATTTAAACTTTGAAGAAGCGGGTTTAGCTATGGATTTTATCCGTACGATAGCTGTGGACATGTTCGACCCTCAGTTTTCTATGGGATCGGGAGCAACTGTGTTAGCGATTAACCCGATACACGAACACCACGAAAATATTCCCGTCCGGTTGGAAGCGCTAAAGGACTTAGTCACAGGCGTTGGACCAGGATGCATCTGCATCACTGAACCCGAGCGCGGATCCGATGCAGTCCACATGTTAACCACCTGCGACGAGCAGCCCGACGGTAGCTTTTTGCTTAACGGCGACAAAATATACAACACCAACGCGCCCAAGTCGAAATGGGCGGTTGCGTACGCTACCGCGGAGCAAAACAACGGCAACACCATGGCTCAATTCTTAATTAACACCGCGTGGGAAGGTTGGCACTGCGACCGAGTTAACATCCCGTGGGTGCCTAAGCTTTTTTTGGGACGTGAGAAATTTACTAATCTACGCGTCCCTAAAGAATACATCCTCGCTGGAGTGGGCAAAGGTCGAGACCATCTTTTTGAAGGACTTGTCCCAGAACGAATTTCAATCGCTTTTATGAGTCTTAGTGAATGTTGGGGATCAATCGCACACGCAGCAATCTATGCTAACCTACGTAAGCAATTCGATAAAGTTATTTTGCTATTTCAAGGCGTAGGATTTTTACTTACGGATTTGTGGGCTAAAACCACTAATTTGACTTTAGCACTCCTTAAATTCTGCGAAGAATACGACAAGAAACTCGAGAAATTTGCAGGTGAGATCCCAGCTAATATATCTCAAGCTTTGGTGGCTTCAGCAAGCCAATTGAAATATCATAGCGCTCAAGTAGCTAAAGAAGTGTGCTACGAAGCCGGAAACTTGATGGGTGGAGCGGGCCTATGTGATAACACGCTACTACACGACTACATTAACATCTCGCGCATCCAGGAAATCGTGGGAGGAAGCCGGCAAATACAACAGTATATTATGTCAACGCCTAAACGAAAGCTTGTCAAGATGTCGACCTAGAGCATTTCCTGCATTTTATACTTTTGTTTATTTTTTT
>JAHPYY010000088.1 GCA_019058515.1 Promethearchaeota archaeon | reverse complement strand
GAAAAATCCCCCATACTTGAAAGACATGGATTCAACTGAACATCCTGCTACTGCCCCGCCTATCGTGATTCCCTTGAGCTCGGAAACACATTGCGGTACGAGCCCATACTTTAAGGTTTCTCTTGCAAGCCTAAAAAAAGTAACCCCTGCTTCTGCAATACATGTCCTTGTATCCGTGTTTATCTCAATAATGTCTGTAAGCGACTTCACATCTATCGGCTTGTCACTATATCTCGGATTATCCGGCTGTGGAGCCATGTGGGAAACGTTCGCTTTTTTTAGAGAGAAATATTCCCCCGGCTTCGCGTTATCGTACGCATTTCTAACCATTTCAGAGATCGCTTCTACTTTTCTTTTATGCATTGCTAGTTTTTCTTCGCTCATGTTAAACACCTCCAGTCGTAACCTAATGCTCCAATGATAATCACATTTTTTTTTATTTTAAGTACCAAGAAAATACCAACCTTATTGATCATCATACTTAATTTAGGACAAATTATTAAGATTATTGAAGAGAATGATAACCTACCACTAAATTTTAACCAAAAAATGCAAAACCTACCAAATTTCACATGAAATTAAATAATTTAAAAGCTCTAAAGGTCTTTTACATTTCATACTACCATTATAGCTTTTTATCATTTTTTCAAAGACTTTGGCGCCTAATCGGATTTTCATTTATATAATTTCGCCGCGTATAACACTTCATGAGCGTTTCTCTTAAAGAGAAGGTACAATTCGCGTTAAAAGCGATTTATGGGCTGTCCGAGTGTCCGTTATTTCAAAAAACTTTTTGATAGAAATGTCAGAAGTTGATAATCTGATCTGAGAATATATATTGAGATCGATCAAAGTATAGGCAAAACTATAAATGAAAAAAGTATAAGCTATTTTAATCGTTCATTTGATAGGCATCTTTAAGTTTGTGTACAATGTTCCAGACCTTATTGAATCTATCGTGATCAACTTTGGGTTTTTTAATCATCTTTAAACACCATTCCATTTGCTCAGGAGTAGTGCTAGATTTGTGATAAAGGTTCAACGCGTATTTTGAGAAATCTCTAACCAGAAAATCGAAAATTTGATCCACAGTATCATCATCAATGTTGTAGATTGGAGCGTTTTCAATAATAAGATGAGCATAGACAATCAAAGCAAAGATTTCGCCTATTCCAGAAAGCATAAAATCCATATCTTTTTGTTGTTCGACGCTTGGAGTTGCTTTTATTCCAAGAAGGTTAAAAAAGTTAATTTGCTCCAAGAATATCTTGACATTAGGCAAATCATATTTTTCGAATGCAGGTTTCCAATCGTGAAGCCGAATTCGTCCCAATCCCCGGGTGGGCCCCTGATCAAAAAGAATATCATCGTTTTTCATATGATCTTGTCGATGCACTATTTCGTAGTTCTTATGATTCATGAAGAAATTTAACATGAACTTCAAAATTAAAGCAATGTTCACATGGACCGTCCCTTCGAGTTTTGGTAAAACACGAATATCTATAGCCGCGTTCTCAAAATACATGCCTTTTTCAAACCCTTTTGCAGCAATCAAATCCCACAAGAGATTTATAACCTCCTCCCCTTGAGTCGTTGTTTTCATTTTCATTGTGGGGGCATAGAGTAGATAGCGACGATCTTTCTTAGAAGCTACTCGCATATAATCGGCAGTTCTTAATTCAAATAACTTCATAGCGACTAAGTGAGTATAGGCGTCTACAAAATTTTGTTTTACATGTTGAAAATCAGTTACATACGTGGAGATTGCAGCAGATTCTTTGAACACTGAACAGTACATTTCCGATTGTATCGAATTGGTCAAATTGTTACTGACTCGATTTGAAAAAGAGAATGTTTATCTTATGGGGCATTCTTGGGGTAGCGTGTTAGGGACTTACATTGCTCAACGCCATCCAGAGTTTCTCTACGCCTATATTGGCACAGTTCAAGTAGCTAACATGGTTCAAAACGAGCAAATTTCCTACGATTACATGTATAATCGAGCTAAAGAAACGAACAATAAAAAAGCAATCAAACTACTAGAAGAAATTCAACCGTACGACGGGAAAGACCTCGATAAACTCAAAGTTCAAAGAAAGTGGTTGGTAAAACTAAAGGGAAGCATCTACAACTATAAAAGCTATATGTCTCTGTATAAATATGCGTTGGGTTCCCCAGATTTTTATAAGTGCTTTAAAGGTAGCATGTTCTCAACAAAAGCCATGTTGACACAACTTATGGGAGTGGATTTATTCAAGGAAGTCCCTGAATTAAAACTGCCTATATACATATGCCAAGGAAGACACGATTATCAGGTGCCGTTTGAACTAGCGGAAAAACTGTTCAACCAAATAAAAGCTCCTAAAAAGAAGTTCGTTTGGTTCGAGAATTCCGGTCATTCGCCAATTTTCGAGGAGTCTGAAAAATTTAACTCAGTTCTAATTGATGTAGTTCTTCCTGAGACATTCCCGAAAAAATAGGAATGTGATCTTTATTAAATTTTAATTATTCAATATTTTAGATTGGTATAGAGTCTCTCAAATGATTTTATGTAGAAATAAATGATATAAAATGAAAATAAAAAAAATTACTTTCTACATATTTTAATCGTTGTATAGATAAAGATGCTTATAATGCTTAGGAAACTAACCAGATAGAGCATGTCAGTGGCACTTGCAATCGTCCCGGGTTCAATGTAATTAGTTAAATAGGATTCAACATCAAAAATTAACAGAAAACCATCATCGTCTCCAGAATTGGTAGGATAAGCAGCGTCGTCGCTCATACGTATGGAACTTGCATCCGCTCGACCAACAATGACCATTTGCCCTTGATGACCCTCTACAACATATGGTGTGGCTCCTGCCCCAGTCCCGTAGTAACTGCTGAATTCGATATTATAATTCTCATCAAACACCATCATTACTAAGTTAATATTACCAGCAGGGCTACTTTGGAGCTCTTTTTTTAAAGGAAAGTTTTGTCCACCTATTCCACACGCAAATATTTTGCCAGAATCAGTTATTGAGAGGTCGTGAACTGTATCCCACCCAGATCCTCCAAGATATGTAGAGTAACGTAATGTCTGACCGTCAGCATCAAAAAAAGAAACAATTCCGTCAACAATGCCACCGTAACTCGATTGAACTTCGTTGATCACGGGGAAATTACTCGAGGCTGTTCGACCAGAGAGTAAGATATTTCCCTCTTGATCTATTGTAGATCCAAAAGGATCTTCAAAATCTTCTCCTCCTAAATAAGTACAAAAGTCTATTATACCGGCATCGTTTATTTTTAGGACAAATATATCGCGGTTTCCACCAAACTGATCGTAGAGGGCATTTTTAATCAGTAAGTCGTCTCCGATTATATTGCCTGTTATAAAAATGTTATCATCCGAATCCAGTTCGAGCCTGTAAGGAATTTCCTGATCTTGAGACCCCCAATAGCTACGCATTTCTATTTTAGAAAGGCTACCGGTGAAGCGGTGCAGTATTGTATCGTAATTTCCTCCAAAAGTCGCTTGAAACGCGTTTTCCGTGGTACTCCATCCAGGAGAATTAGTTAACCCAAGAAACAGCACATCCCCGTTGGATGCAATTTTTAAATCTAGTAGACTATCAAAAAGAGCTTCTCCACAATAGGAAGAGTATAGAAGATCTCCATCATTACTAATTTTCGCAACGAATCCATCGCTCTCTCCTCCTCTATATGTCAATTGGAGAGCATCGTCAGTAACAGGGAAATTATTAGAACTTGTACTACCGCAAATTACGATGTTATCTTCCTCGTCAATTTCTACAGCTTCTATTACTTCAAGGTCGCTTCCTCCAATAAAGGTACTCCAGAGAATTATTCCAGAAGAATCCAATTTCATAATAAAACCATCTCCTCCATTAACGTGAATATTACTTCCATGTTCCCCTCCCCCGTAAATTTCCTGAAATCCATTCAATATAGGGAAATCTGTAGAAAATGTACCTCCTACGACGATGAATTGTCCTTGGGAATTAACTGCGATATCTATTGCTATATCTCGATCATTGCCACCATAATAAGAGGCATAAATATTTTCTTCGACGTTATTATTTGTTCCTAATACAAATGGACTAATGCCTAGGATAATTATTAAACAAAGAACACCTAAAATCCACTTTTTATTCATTTTACTTCTTTTTTTCAATATCTAATTTAATTTAATTATAGTATAAGTGTAGTGAGATATTTAATTGCTAGGATCGTTTAAATATCGATAACGACTTAACAGCTTTGTTGAAATCCGATCTGAATAAAAAGAATTTTAAAATTAAACAAACGAATAATAGCTAGATAAAGTCTCTAAGATAGTTTCGAACGGAAAATCGGAATAAGTTCCTCTATCGTTGACATATTCGATGTACTTTCGGCCATCTGATGTCTTTTCAGCTAGTACTGCGTCCCTAACGCCATCGAATTCCACTGGAGGCAAGTTAAATTTTTCGCAAAGCTCTACGTTAAACGCTGGAGTGGCTTTTACCCACTTTTTGTCGAGAAATAGTTCGGTGTACCCGTGAAAAATAAAGAAATTAGTGCCCATTTGATCTTTAAGTTTCTGAGGAACGCAATAATTTCTTATATCCGCGAAACGGAGTCTCGAAGGAATCTTTAACGCGCGAGCTAACGCAGCTAGGACGCACGCTTTCTGCACGCACCAACCCCTTTTAATTTCGATGATTGTTGACGCTTTGTAGCGTTCTTTATAGGATTCGGTGAAAATTTCCTCGTTTGAGGAAAAACTGCTGTAAGGATCGTAAACAATTTTATCTCTCGTCCAGTAGTAGATTGAAATTGCCCGCTCTATAGGATCCTTGTGATTTGCGGTAATCTCTTTAGCCAAACTACTAACAACTTGAGATTGAGAATCAATGTAAAAAGTTGAGTCTAAATATTCTCTACCAATAGTCAAAATTTATCCCCTTTTTCTAAATAGGTTTAAAACTTATTGTTTACTGTAAATCTAAATTTCAAAATAATATTTTAACTAAATACTTTCTTATTTGGACATGAAAGCTAAGGCATTTTCATGATAGAATACAAAATTTGATCGAAAGAGAGGAATGCTTATGGAAACTATTATCGAGAAAGATGTAGTTCTTCGAATTTTAAAAGACTCAGATATTGAAGATTTATTAGAGTTTGTAAAGAAAGTGAACGGAGAAGAGGTAGCTCCAGTGGTAAAACGGTTATTAAAATACTATCCAAACTTTCCTCTTTCCGATAATTTCATAATCTATAATACAAGAAGCAATAAAATTCTTGCCTATCTCTGCCTACTTCGAGGACATTTAGTATTGAACGGAACGAGAGTACCGTTCGGTCAAATGGAAATCGTGGGAACGGATCCCGAACATCGGCATAAAGGTTATATCAGAAAACTTAACGAAGCTTTCGAAAAGCGAGCTTTGGAATACGATCTCCCCGTATTAATCATAGAGGGTATTCCGTACTTTTATCGTCAATTTGGCTATGAGTTCGCGCTAAACTCGTTTTGTTACATTGGAATTCCTTTCGAAAGTATTCCTAAGATCGAAGATAATGAATACGATTTAATTGAGATAAAACGCATTGACAAGTCGTCTTTTGATCGTTATTTAGAATTAAGAGCGAAGCGCAACAAACTGCTAGATTTGTACCGAGATCTCGACATGAGTCTAGCTCTTTATTTCTCGCACTCAACCTTACAAGAGGTGGGAATGTGTGGGCCGTATGGCGTTTTTCTGAAATCTCAAATCGCTGGCTCGTTTTATTTAGAAAGATTTTTTGGATCTCTAATTGTCAGAGAATTGTATTTACAAGACGCACTTACTCTGCCAATAATATTGACTTATATTGCTGAAATAGCTAAGGAATGTGATTTACCCTTGCACATGGATCGTCCGATCCAAGAATCTGTTTTGAATTACGTGGAAAGTATTACACGGTCCAAATTCCCAACACCGTACGCGTGCTATGTGCGAATCCCTTCCACTAAGATATTTCTCGAACATTTAGCTCCAGTGTTGGAACGACGCTTAAGCTCATCGGAACTTAACGAATATAGCGGTAAGCTAGTGTTGAGCTGTTATAAAGGGGGTTGTGAAATTGTTGTTCAAAAAGGAAAGGTACAAACCGTAAAAGAGCTGAATAGAAACGAACTTGAAGGGGTTCATGTTGCTCTCCCACCATTGGTAATAAACCAATTATTTTTTGGTTTCCGCGATATAAACGAACTCGAAGAAATTTACCCCGATGTGTCGGTTGATCCACTATATAAGCATATTGTAGGAGTTCTGTTTCCAAAAATTAAAAATGATATCGCACCAACTTTGTAATTGCAAGCATTTAGAAGCGTGAATGTGGAAGTATAATGAAGAAATTAATAATTCATAACGTTATACACGACGATGAAAACCCTATACAATCGTTAAATGAGTCTGGGCTGGCAAATCTGCTTAAATATAGCAAAATAAAAACCATTAAAACTATTGATCTTAAGCTAGAGTTTAACAATGAGGTTCGAGATCGAAATACAAATATTTTAGGGGTTGAAAGTTGGAAAATCTTCTCGTGGAAACTTGCAAAATGCTTAGAAGTTGCAAACTACGATAACGAATTCCATTGTGTAATTGGAGGGGATTGCAGCAACTTATTAGGTATAATGGGATCGTTTTGTTTAAAGAAAATAGATGTAGGCTTGGTTATGTTAGACGGTCATACTGATTACCGCCTTCCTATTGATTCCCCTACTGGAGACCCTGCAGATATGGAAACGGCAATTATTACGGGTTCGGGATCGATTGAGGTGACAAATATGTTCGGTAAAATACCAATTTTGGACGAAAAGTCCTTACTCCTCTTAGGTGTTCGAGAGTTAGACCATGTAAGTAAATCAAATATTAAGTATATAACCGCAGAAAAATTAGAAGATGTAGATATAAGTAAACTAATTTATAGTGAACTTGAAAACTTATTTCTCAATCAAAAGCTGGTATGGCTTCATATTGACGTAGATGTTCTAGAACCTAAACAGATGCCTGTGAATTATCCTATTCCCAATGGTTTATCCTATGACGAGGTTCTTTCTATAGTTATAGCTGTGTGTAACGCCACAGAAGTAATAGGTTGTTCGATTGGTTGTTATCATCCCGTTCTTGATGAAACGGGTCTACCCTCCAAACAACTAGCGCTATTATTATCTAAAGTTATATTGGAAGCTATAGAGAAAAGGATCAATTAGTTTCATACCCCTTATAGAAAATTTAGGTAAGAATTTTATAGGATGCTCTCTATTTAGTGTTAAATTAAGCAAAACGGTTTATAGAATGAATATGAAAGCAATTGTATGGACGGAATATGGACCTCCTGAAGTTCTTCAACTCCGAGAGATTGAGAAACCTGTCCCTAAGGACAATGAATTACTAGTAAAAATCCATGCAGCAACAGTAACAGCAGGAGATTGTGAAATGCGAAGCCTCGCAATACCTTTCTTATTACGAGTTCCATTACGCCTATTTTTTGGTCTTAGAAAGCCCAAGAAAATATCTATATTGGGGCAGGAATTTTCGGGAGAGGTCGAAGCAATAGGCAAAGATGTAAAACATTTTAAAAAGGGGGATCAAGTTTTTGCTGCAACCGATATGTTTTCTGGTGCTGGTGCATACGCGGAGTACACCTGTTTGCCTGAAGACGGCGGAAGTGGAGTAGTAGCACTAAAACCGAAGAATATCACTCACGAGGAAGCAGCTGTTGTTCCTACTGGAGGACTTAATGCCGTAAATTTTCTTAAAAAAGCAAACATTCAAAGTGGGCAAAAAGTTTTGATTAACGGCGCTGGAGGAAGCATCGGTACAATTGGAATACAGCTTGTGAAATCATACGGAGGGGAGGTGACTGCCGTGGATAGCACAATGAAACTGGAGTTGTTACGCTCCGTCGGCGCAGACCATGTCATAGATTACACCAAAGAAGACTTTACCAAGAGGGGAGAAACTTACGACGTAATTTTTGATGTGGCGGGTAAAAGTCCTTACTCTGAAAGCCTTAACTCGTTAAAGAAAAACGGATATTATCTTCTTGGTAATCCTACATTATCCAGAGCTATTAAAGGGTTATGGACATCAAGGAGAAGTACCAAGAAAGTTATAAGCGGAACAGCAACGTATAAGACTGAAGAATTAAATTACCTTAAAGAACTTATTGAAGCTGGGCACATTAAACCGGTTATAGACAAGCAGTTTCCATTGGAAAACATCGTTGAGGCTCATCGTTACGTGGAATCAGGCCAAAAAATGGGAAATGTAGTAATAAATGTAGTACATTAATTAATCCATTTATTTCATTAAAATCTCCTTTACAAAAAAGAATATTTAAAAACTTACGATAAAAAATGTTGAGCTAAAGAATTTTATTACTTAGATATATTTTCAGGGATTTTAATTACTATTTGATTTTTGCACCCTTTGATCTTTCATAAGCTTCTACAGTACGATGAATCTGTATTATAGCTGGAAGGATAAAAGTTTTTACCCAGATTCTATCGTTTTCGTGAGTAATCTTTTTTATTATGTAAAAAATAGCTTTTTTCATTTCATTTACGAAATGCAAAATATCTATAGTGTTAAATTCCTCTTTATCTAAGGCGGCATCAAGTACGCTTTTTTTTTGAATTCCTTCTTGCATCATAAGTGAATTATACCGAATATAATTTAAATTTTTTTTGAATTCCTTCTTGCATCATAAGTGAATTATACCGAAAATAATTTAAAGTTTATTAAACCAGCCACATTATTTCTTCCTTTAATCTTCGAATAATACTTTATTCTTATTAAATTGATGGATAAAATTTACGAAAGTCTAATTAAAATATTCAAATTTGAAGGAAAATTAACCAAGGAAAAGGTTTCCTTCTTATTTAGCTGATTTTCTGGAACATTTTGATCAAAGATAACATAATCTTTTATTTAATTCATAACATAAAATATCATACGATCATATCTAATTCTAGTCCATTAATACAACTTACTGTGGGCGTATATGAATTTCACTCATTATAGAGTTACACTATAAGAATTCTATGCTTATCTCTTACTGATTTTTCAGCTTTCATGAGTTTAGTTTCGAAATTAGTTTTCGAAAAAATGTAAGAGAAAGAGAATTAAAAAAGGCAAGAGAAACCAATAAAGCCATTATAAACTACTTTATTGAAGTATAGTTTCAGGAATAGTGATTACGAATTTGCATTCGAGGGCGCCTTTCAATGCTGTATGTACTGGGTTGACTACAACAGATTGCTCGAAAAGTTGATCCCAATAGAGTTTATACCATCCCGCGCTACAATGGCAGAAATCTTCCGTGATTTCTTTTTCGGTGCCATTTTTTAACGCTCCTCTAATCCAAGGGCAATAGCACAGAAAGTATCTTTTCATTTTATCGTCTTTAGCATCTAAAAATTCTCTCGTTTGATAAGGGAGTTTTGATACAAATATCATGTTTCCTTCCCTAACACCCTCAGCAATCGTTTGATTTTCTTTCACATATTTGATAACTTCATCGTCAATCTTTTGTGCAAATTCTAAAGTTCCTTCGTTTCTATGTTTCTCAAGTCTTGCAATTAAATCTTGATGCTTCTTCTTTAAAAAACCGTCTATACCTAACTCTTTAAGGATTCTTCTATCCCCTTCTATATCGTCTGGAGGTCGTCCGTGAAGACAAGGAGAAAGCAGATCAACGATCTCTTCTTTCCCTAAATTGTCTTCCAGTCTTTTTAAAACGATTTTCGTAAATTCTGGTTTCTTTTCGGGATTAACACCAAGTGGGGGAACCGTTAAATCCTTAAAAATTTCGTCTCTTAAAGTTTCTCCGTAATATTCTGCTACTCTCGAATATAAAGTGTCCATTGCATTATAGGATTCACTAATGTCTATTACCTTAGTAATTAGCTCATATTTCTTGGTAAATCTCGCGTAGTGAATTATCGACCTTAGGAAATCTAATACAGATTCTTTATCCGACAAGACGAGAAATTCAGAATATTCCGTGATTTGTTCAGGTGGACTTGTTGCGAGATTTATATTTTTCCTAGCAAGATATTTATCATATTTCCTCATATGGTCAAGAAAGATTGTAATCAATTGGCTATCGATCTCATTTTCTTCCAAATAGGTTTTTAATTCAACTTCATTCATGAGCATTTCATCGTTGAAATAGAATAGTCGAAATATTAAAATTTCTAATTTGAAGTATTCGAGAAATTCCTTAAACCTAAATTTTCTATTGAAAAAGCGATATTGCTTTTGTATTATCTATTTAAATGTAGTCCATTAATCAAACTAATTAATAAATTAATATTCCTAGTAGCACTGAAGAATATTACTTATCGATTGGTAATGAAAAACTAAATTTTGAACCTTTATTCCTTCCTTTCGATTCAGCCCAGATCGATCCACCGTGTAGTTCAACAATCTTTTTTGATATATATAAGCCTAAGCCTGATCCTTCTGAAATAATATCAAATCCTTGACCATAACGTTCGATTTTTCCAAATTTCTTGAAGATTTTAGATTTTTCGATTTCTGTTAGACCTATTCCATTATCTTCAACAGACACTACATAAAAACCATCTAAAATTTTGGATTTTATCGTTATGATCCCATTAGGAGAAGTGTAGTTAATAGCGTTACTTAATAAATTGATGATTACATCGTAAATTTTCTCTTTTTCAAATTTAGTAATCAACGTGTCATGGATTTCTAAATTAACGATATGGTTCCTTTGACGCAATATTCCACGAAGTTCGTTTAAACAATACCTAATTAGGAAAGATAAGTCTTCTAATCCTTTGTTTAACTGTATTTCTTCTTGTTCAAATTTTGAGGTTTCTAAAAGATCTGAAATTAAGGAGCGTAATCTATTGCAACCATATTTAATTTCATGCAAAATGGAAATAGTTTGAGAATCAAATTTTTTGTATTGTATTTCTAGTAAAAGATCGATATATCCTTGAATAGATACTAAAGGAGTTTTTAATTCATGTGAGGTTCTGCTAACAAATTCAGATTTCAATTTGTTTACTTCAATTAATTCTTCTTCAGCTTTTTTACTGGCTGAGATATCTATTAAAGAAAAAATTGATGCAATTCTCCCCTTGAATTCTATAGGTTTAGAAATTGCCTCAACCCATTTTAAATTGCCTTTTTTTGTCCTAATTCTACATTTATAGTTTATAATTGATTCAAAATTTCCGTTTTTTCTTAAATCCAACTGCTCTAAAACTTTAGGTAAGTCTTCCTCGTAGATTATGCTTAAAGTATCTTTATTAGACCATTTCTGTATTTCTTCGATGGGATATTCAAGAATATTTGCAAAAGCGTTATTTAAAAATACAATTGAATCATCTTGGACTATTGAAAGTCCCAACAAAGATTGTTCCGCAATTGTTCTGAATTTCTCCTCTGAATCCTTTAATTTATGTTCTATTTCCTTCCGTTCATTAATATCAACGATTAAGCCTTGAACACCTTCTTTTTTTTTTATCGGATCGTGTATTTTTTGTAGTTTTTCTAATACCCATCTAATTTTACCATCTTTACGAATGATCCGATATTCACGAGAATCAGTTAACCTATCAGATGAATGGAATGCTTTTACGCTTTCGTTTACCCTTTGAATATCCTCAGAATGAATAATTTGATTCCATTTAATTTTCTGTGAAAGAAAATCGGAAAGTTGATATCCTGTAATCTCCTCTACTGCCCCGTGAAGAAAACCAATAGAAAAATCAATATATCCTCGAAAAGCAATTCCTTGAAAGTTTTGAATAAAATTTTTATATCTTTCCTCGGATTGTTTTAAACTTTGCTCTGTTTCTTTTTTTTTCGTAACATCGAAGGCAGAGATCAAAGCTGCTCTTTTTCCTTCGTGTTCAATTAATACCATGCTTCCATTAATCCACTTCTCAGTACCCAGTTTAGTAATGATTTTAACTTCATTAATTAATGAAAAGGGTTCATTGTTTTCGATTAATTTTCCGATATTAATAATTGATTGTCTATAATCAGGATGGACAAAATCCCAAAACTTTAATGTGCGTAACTCATCAATTGAATATTCTGTTAAATTTAAAGCAGCAGGATTTGCATATATACAATCATAGTTCTGATATAAAAATGTCGCAACAGGAGTTGATTCTACAAACGAGCGGAATTTTTGTTCAGTTTCTTTTAATCTCTCTTCCGCTAATTTTTGATAGGTAATATCTTTGATGGTTGTATGTAATAGGGGTTCTTCTTCAATATCAATCAAATCTACATTTATTGAAGCTATATATATAGCCCCATCTTTATGTTTTTTTTTTACTTCGTAGTTTCGTACAAATCCCTGTTCTTTTATTTTTCCTAATAACTCAGTTCTTACATGTGGATCAATATAATCATTCTCTAAACCTAAATTGTTTAACTCATCTACAGAATAGCCTGTTAATTCTTCCATTTTTTTATTGATAGCAATTACTTTACCATTCATAGTCGCAATACCTATTCCCAAGGGAGAGTTATCAAAAATACGACGATATTTTTCTTCAGATTCTTTTATTTTTTGCTCTGCTTCCACCTGTTTTGTAATATCTCGAACAATGCTTACCCATCCTATACGGGTGCCACTATAATTCTTTAATGGAATTACACAATGTTTAGATGGAAAAACTGACCCATCTTTTCTCTTCATCTGATATTTAAAGTCGGTTAAAACCTTTCCTTGTTCAATTATAGGATATAAGATTTGTTGAAATTTTTCTAATGATTTTCTATTGATGTGTAAAAAACTAATGGGTCTTTTTACCATCTCTTTAATTGAATAACCAAAAATCCTCTCAGCGGTTAAATTACATCTTAAGATATTAGGAGGATTTTCATTGTTTAAAACGAAAATAGCATCATTTAATGCGTTAAAAGTATGTTCTAATAATTGTTGACTTTCTCTCGCTGATTTTTCTGCTAGTTTACGCGCAGATATATCTCTTATGACAAGAAAAACTCTATCAACTCCATCCACGCACGCAACCTTCCCATAAGCAGACATATCAATATAATTACCATTTTTATGCAGTGTTCTGAACTCAAGATATATATAGTTTTTACTTTTTACAGCTTTTCTTAGAATAAACTTCACTCTTTCCTTATCGTCGGGATGAACTAAATTAAATCCGTTTATCCCCATAACTTCTTCAGGATTATAACCTAAAATACCATAAACTTGGGGACTAGCATACAAGAAGGTACCCTTCAAATCAATCTCTACTATAATATCTTTAATATTACTAACTAAATTTCGATATATATCTTCAGATTTCTTGAATTTTATTTCTGCTTTCTTGCGTTCGTTTATATCTACTAGAATGCCTAAGATAGTAGTTATCGAACCAGTATCACCATACAGAGCGCTAACAGAGAGATCTACCCAAAATTCTTCTTTATTTCTTGTTAAATAGCGCTTTTCAATTCTATACGAGGAAATATCTCCATCAAGAAGCATTTTCAACCGTTCTTGACTTTTTTCTAAATCATCAGGGTGAGTTATGCTTAAAAGTGTCATATTCACAAATTCATCCATTGAATAGCCTAACATCGATGCTGCTCGTTCATTGAATATAAGAAATTTACCATCAGGTTTAATTAGTGCGATTCCGTGTGAAGCATTCTCGAAAATATTTCTGAGTAAATTTTCACTAGCTTTAAGTTTACCTTTAGATATCTTATGTTCAGATAGATCAAAAATTATCCCATCAGTATAGAAATTTTCTTCATTTTCCTCGTGAATTTGACCTATATTTTTATATAAATGTTTAAACCTCTCTTCAGACGTTTTTAACCTTTGTTCAATCTTTTTACGATTGGTAATGTCTTGGATATGGATTAAAAAATTATTAATAATTTCAGTGTCCTCATGAAATAGTGGTGTAATAGATACTTCAGTGTAAACTTTTCCTGTTCTCGATGTAGCGACGAGATTATTGCTTTTAATTGAGTCAAAGTCCATTTCTTTTTCGTAACAAATTGTTTCTCTATGCTTCAATTTCACGATGGTGCTTTTAGAAATAGTCTGAGCTTCTGTCAATTTAAATTTCTCCATATCCACTTTTTTGGATACTCCAAATAATTCCAAGCACGATTGGTTTACATCAAGTACTTTTTGATTTGAATCGCAAATAAGAGTTGCTACTGGAGAATCACGAAAAATTGATCTACCAAAAACCTCGCTATAAATGGAGGTTTTATCTCCCCACTCAAACAACTTTAACACCTAATATAACATTCGATAAAAAATGATTTATGTGAATATTCACACCAATAGATTACAAAAGATTACATATTTATAGTTTTGGTTAACACTCCAATTAAGTTAAGAAATAACGAGAAGTTGTCTCAGGCACTTGTAGCGCTTATAATTTAAGACGCTCTTGAAAATGAGATTGTATTTTTTATTTGTTGCTAAATCCACCTAAACCGGATTCTTAGGATTTCAGACCATTTCGTAATTAAGCAGATCAAAATCATTAATTTTAACACTAATTTCCTCAATAAACTCAAATCTGCGTTTCTTTTAGAAATCTATATTGTCTATATTTGCGCTTACATAGATGTAATACACAAGGCTATCCACATTTTCGAATATCGCTTTTACTAATTTACTGAGGATTCCTTTTCTTTCATGGTTACTTTACAATAAAATTTAAAAAAAGTGTTTTAAATTAATTTTAGTGTATTTGCAGATCTAAAATATTGGGAGAAAGAATAATTATAGTTAAAAGAATACTCGAAAAAAATAAATATTTCGAGTGCTCAAGATTTAGTAATGACGACTTCTACAGATAAAATCATTTTAAACATTGGATCTAAAGGAGAAATTTATCCCCCAAAAGATCTCAGAGAAAAACTTGGATTTATGCCAGGGCAACCTATATTACTCTATATTCATAAAGACCAATTAATTATTAGAAAAATTCATTCCATCGAAGAACTCTTAGAATCTCCGCCAAAAATTAAAATTAATTATCATGATTGGAAATAATTTAAAGAAGAGTTATCTGAGGAATATGGAAAATGAAAGCTTTTAATTAAGACCTTAAATTCTTTAAGAAACCAAGTATTACATCACTTGATAAATAGAATCCTTGTTGAATTAGCTTTTCTAGATTCGTTTCACTTTCTTGAATAGTTTTAATATTGTTCTTTCTTGCTAAAGATAGGATTCCCAGAGTTCCTAGAACTTTAATTTGTAGCGATTTCGCTATATTCCTACCTTTCTTTTCATCCATCAATAAGAGAACATTTTCAAATTCGAAACAAGTATTTATAGCTTCAGATTCCCCTTTTCCAAGAGGCAAATCAAGATACTTAACGGTTTTTAATTCTTTTAAGGTTATCCAACCTAATTCGAATTCGTTTTTAAATATTTTTCTCTGTTCCTCTTGATATTCTAGACTGTCAGTAAGCTCCTCATAAACACCTTTTGGAATTATGACATTATTAAATAATTTCTTTAGAAGTGATAGTTCCTCCTTTTTTATAAGCGCTATAATGGGAGAGCTATCTGAAATTACCCTTATTTCTTTCATAACTCATCCACAGTTTTTAAATCATTTTTTAAATCTTCAAGTGAATAGTTTAAAGGAATTTTTTTTAAAGCTAAGTGATCTAAGAATTCCCAGATTGATAATCCGCTAAACTCAGAAGCTCGTCCAAGGGAAACTTCACCATCTTGATATAACTTTAGCGCTATTTCTAGCTTCCAGAGTGGTATAGCTTTATTTAGTAGTCTTCTAACGACGCTCGACTTGTCTAATTTCTCATACTCGGCAATTTTTTCGATTTCCTCAATCATTTCATCTGGTAATCTCGATGTCAATGTTTTTCCCATACTTATCTCTCACTTTTTATATGTATTAATTATAATATATTTAATACACTTATATTTTTAACCTTCTCCAAATCCCTTTGTAAATGGAAGTTCAAAACTGTTTTCTAAAAATTGATCGATCTCAAAAACCCTGGGGGTGAAATTATCAACTTCAAACATTACCACCCGATTTTTTTTCAAAATCGCAAACGAGCTAAAATTATCGAAAATAATACACTTTTTTTTGAACTGCTTGGTGTACTGAGGGTTGTTTTGGGAAAAGGGCACGATAATGAAACATTAGAGCTTTTGTTCTGACATATTCATTGGATAACTTTAGTTGTCTTACTTAAAAATAACATTTATTACTTAAAGTTTCTTCTCGTTACGCAATCCAATACCAATTAAAGATCTGAAGTTACATGTCAACCGACTGGATAAAGTTTGGGGTGGAATTCGCACGCTCCCTGTTTAAAGCGATAAGCGATTACTCGAGGAAAAAAAAGGAGTTAGCCTCGATGATGATCCTAGCAAAAAGTAATTACACCATACTTTCAAAAAAGTCAAGTAATTCTGCCGACCCTACCTACGAGCAGGAGTTGGCAGAATCGTACTTTCGGCACTGTGTTCCTCCCATCCTGCTCTCCGAGAAAAAAAAGGAGAAAATCTACGAGCTAATAGCGATTGCCTACGAGTATCTATTTTACACTAAGGATAGGTTTCACTTGGAAAAGGTGATATCTGATTGGGACGAATTCGTAAAGCAAAGTTTTATTCGCCTTGGTTACCACTTAAATAAGACGATTATCGAGTTAATGAAAGAATACCAAGATGAAATTGACCAACTCGAAGGAAAGACTTTTGTGGAAGTGGAGTTCAAGGAAGAGGGAAAAGCAAAAGTAGCGTTTAAACCTGTAAAACAAGTTATAGGAGATGTGGTAGTGTGGTCAGGAGAACGTGCTGAATCTCCTGCATTTACAATCCAAAGCCTTAAGGAAGTAAAACAAGAATTCCTAAACCACTCAGGGATTAAATATGATACTGATACCAGCTCGGGATTCTATGTAGACACGCGAATCAATCGTGCATTAAAAGCTACATTCGAACCAGAACTACCCGAGGAGGAGTAATTTTTGCTTAAAAGCGAGAATTTACTTTATGCAATAGTAGCGGTCGTTACTCGCCGCAGTTCAAACGGTATGGGTCGTTTTTCTTGTCTTTTGGTGGGGTAGCGATCGCTATCTTAATCGTTTAGAGAAAACACGGGCAAAACAACTTTGAAATTGACAAACGAGATTGTGGATTTGCGCGTCCGTTTTCTCCAACTAACGGCTCCCTCGACGCTCTTGATTTTGTCTTTTGGTTCGCGTATAATCTGCGCGTTGTATCACCCTCCTTATCCTTTTGACGATTTGACCGTGTGTTGCGATCGTGTCGGAGGGAGTCGACCTTTCCCTAAAAAAAATTAAAATCTATTGCTTTATAAATGGAAAATTGACGCCCCACATGCTACCCATGAGGGGGACTCTACCCCCTCTGTATAGTAGGGCGTATTAGAAAACCGTAAAACTTAAATCCGGAAAGGGATTATATATTCTTAATTATTAATTAATTTCATTAAGGCGAAATAAAAATGTTAATAGAAAATATAGTGGATAATAGGTATACCCTAATTGGAAGCAATCTTGCCTATAAAGTTGACGATAACGGATGGATTGAACTAATTTGCGACCTCTCTAAGGTCGCCAAGATCTACTCTACTAGCGAGAAACATTATGTAATATCTACAAATGGGAGCAAATACAGACCTTTTTTGGAATTTAAGCATCTTCAGCTAAGGTTCAACATATTTAGTAACGAAGAACTGTTAGACCTTCGTTCCCTTAATCAAAATCTAAGTGGCACTTATCGCAAAATTGGAAATAATCTTTACTCTAAACCTTTTGGAAAACATTATGTTAAGATCAAATTTGACCCATTAAAAGAGATTGGATTGTCAAAAAAAGGGAATATAAAAGTTGGTAGACAGATGGACAACGCTGTTTTCCAAACAGGAATATAAAAGCGTGTATCTCCGTATTTCACAAGTAATTTCACCTATTCCTAATTCTAACGCCTACAACCACGAGTCCAAGGTCTGGTTCTTTAAGGGTGGTCTCATCCTTCGCTTTGGTTTACGAGGAAAATATCGCTTTTGGGTAATTTCGGGAAGGAACGGGTGCTGAACCAGAGAATACAATATGTAACGTTCCATAGTCTCAATCGAAACTAAAATATGTCCAAAATGAGACAGTATCTTCCCGCCCACAGGTCGAAACTCGGAATTAGGGTGGATCGGGGTAGATACTAATATCAAGGGAACTTCTTGCTTCAAACACTCCTTTAACCCGCAAATGGCATTCAAAAGCTCCCTAAAGGTTTTTTGCTCGTAATCAGGCCACATAGCGGTAATCCCCATTACGATTAACACCTCCACATTCTCTAATTTCGACACTCGATTTTCCAGCAACTCGACCAACTGCTCCCAAGTAAACGCTCGGGAGACCATCACGCTTTCCAACGCCTTAGTAGGCACCATCCCGTCCGACGCTGCTAACTTTGCGATGGTGTACGGACTAAACCTGTT
>JAHPYY010000008.1 GCA_019058515.1 Promethearchaeota archaeon | reverse complement strand
CATTACAAGACTCTCGAAACTCCTAAATTAAAGGTGAAATAGTAAGACTTCTTCGAGAGCGATCTTCCAGTTTTTCTAAATTTTTGTAAAAATTTTAAATGTGTTGAAAAAAGTTTAAAAAAATCTATTTTGTTATTATTTGTAATGAATATACTATCGGTCGCAAATACTAAAATAGAGATTTACGTAGGTAACATCACGGAATCTAACTGTGATGCCATCGTTCTCAACGGAAACAGCCGACTGCTTCCTTCGGGGAAAATAAGATGCTCTGCTTTGAGAGAAGCGGGTTCTACTGTTCAAGTAGCTTGCAATCAAATTATAAATAGAATAAGCAAGCTAGAAATTGGAGCTGCAGTAATCACGCCCGCTGGAGATTTAAAGGCAAAGTTTATAATTCATACTAACGGACCTAAATTTGGTACTGGTAAAGAAGGAAAAAAACTTATGCTCACAATTTGGAACTCCCTTAAGTTGGCTTCGAGTAAAAGTGTGGAAACAATCGCATTTACCCCTATTTCTATCGATATGTACGGTTTCTCTACAAAACTGGTAGCAAAGGCAATGCTACCAACTTTAAAGAAATATGTTTTCGAACATCCGCAATCCCCCATTAAGGAAATATATATTTGTCTTAGAAACCTGCCAGAATATCTAGAATTTGAAAAAATTTTAAATGGCTTAAACTAAAATTTACCTAATTTAAAAAAAAGGAAATATTAGAGTTTGTATCCGCAAAATGGGCAAAAATTTGTTTCTGGTTTTATGCTACTACCGCAACTTGGGCAATAACCAGATTTTACCATTGTATTGGTTTCAGGAGTGTGGGTATGTTCAATCGGAGGTTTGGGCGCTTGTTGCACCGTAAGGTTTTGACCACAACGCGAACAATATTTCAACCCAGGTTTTAATTTCGAAGCACAATTAGGACAGTATAATGGAACATTTGCCCCGCAATAGGAGCAATATTCGGCTTTAGGGGGAATCTTAGAACGACAATTTGGACAAATTCTCTGGTCCTTAACCACAAAATACATTATTGTGAATATAAACGATAAAAGAAACAAAATACCTAATGGAATCCCCATCCACCACTGAAATCTTCCGTGAAATACCGTCATAGTAAGTGTTCCGAAGATAATACCAAGAATGATTAACGCAATCCAAGGTCCTGCCACGCTTTCTTTTTTACTTTTCCTAAAATCTTCTATAATTCCATCTGATTGACTCATCTATTTCACTCTTCACTTTATTTTAAACTACAAAGAATAATTTAGTTTTTTTAATCTAAAAAGTATAGGTAATTATTTAACTTTAATAGAGACCATTTTTTTAGTTACTTTAGGGTTATATATTTTTTAAAGCATAACTTTAAATTTATAAAACTTAAGGTTTTTATATTAAAGGTTCAAATAAGACTAATGGTTGGTGATTATTTTCGGCGTACTAATAGACGATTTTTGGATCGTATCATTTTCAGGAGTTACTTTATATAATTATTCTACTGTAGAAAACAAAAAATCTCTTCTATTAAGTGGTTTTTTCTCTGCTATTCAAATGTTTGCAAACGAATTAGGAGATAAAAGCCAATTCATCAGCTCAATCACTCTGGGGAAATCCATCATAAATTTCTTGATTAACAACGATTTAAAACTCTATTTCATTTCTAAGTCAGAGAAAAAAATTAAGGAGAAAGTTATTGTTAAACACTTAAAAAAAATCGAGTCTCTTTTTCTATCAGAGTTTAAAGAAAAAGTGGAAAACTTCGACGGCGATGTTGGCGTATTCGAACCATTTGAAAAGACATTTGAAGCGTATTTTAAAGACAATTTTAAAGAACTCAAGAGATTATGGTAAGTAAGAATGACATGCGACGATTGTTTAGGGTTATTAATTATTAGTATCGTTTGTTTTATAATTACGATTTACTTGTTAAAGAAGTATTTAGATGAAAGCAATAAATTCACGCTGTACATGGTCTTCTTTTTCTTTCTCGCGGGATTAGGATGGATCCTTTGGTTTCTCGCTAAAGATTGGGTTTTCAATATATATGACGATGTTAGGGAGATCCTGTACCTTATAGGCGTTATTCCGTTGATCGTGCTCTTGTATTTCGTTTTAACCTTTTTAGAGGTATCGATATATATCCGTATTCTAACGAGTGCAATAGCAATAGTGGTGACCATTACTGGATCACTATTACCAGAAATTCATATAAAGGGTTTAATTTCTGTCGTTATAATCAGTGTAAACATCGTTTTATTTATTATAAATTGGCGAAAAAACAACGACATTAAATCTTTAGGCTTTTCCATCGGTCTAGCGTTTGTTTTTCTCGGTGAATCATTTAATTTTATAATACCATTGTTACATGGCATATTTTTAATAGTGGCAGCAATAATTTGGGTGTTCACATATTCAGGGTTACTAGAAAAAATTCTGGGAAAATAATTTGTTGCGTTCTTTTAACCCTTCTTTTTTTTCTCGAAGTTAAGTATAAATATCAACATTCATCTAGAAAAATAACTATTTAATTAATAGCAAGTTTACTATTATAATTGCCATTCACCCGTAGATTCGTACATTTTTTTATCTCTATTTTGAGGGGATGCACTAGTGAGTAAAGATGAATTAAACTTAAAAATTGAGAATCCATTTAGCAACATCAACTCGTTAAAGGGTTTTGAAATTGTTATTGAGAATTTTGTTGAGTCAATTAGTAAATTGTTTGGAAAAAACGCCCTTCTTACCATTTCGTATCAAATTGGGAGAAACACTGGTAATATTCTCTCAGAAAGACTAAAAAAAAAGTATGGCAAGAACCAATTTGGAGTACTCGAAGCGCTTGAAGTTTTAATGAAAGAGTTGAATTTATTCTTTTCAGTTCAAGTAAAAGAGATGGAACACGGAGATGGTTACTTGAAATTGATAGTCGAGAATCACTGCTTTCTTCGAGAACCGATTAAACACAGACCTAAACTTAAATTCGGCCATACCATATGTCGATTAAATAAAGGCTACTTCGAGACTGCCTTCAAAGAATTGTTAGGGGATAGACTTAAGAGTGTTGAGATTAGCTATTTAGATAATGACTCAACTAAGAATGTGTGCATCGAACAACTTATGTTTCATTTCAACGTAGAATAAAAAAGTAGTTTAGAAATAATATAAAGCGAGAACTTAAAGTTTCTAAATCCTAATTATAAAAAATTAAATTTGGTTAACTAACCACATTTAACTTAGCGAATTCTAGGGCTGAAATTATTTCGTCCTGTCCTATGAACCCAACGATTCCGTCGTGGTCTTTTTCTTTGACGATTAAAAGCTTTGGTTTACCTTGGATAAGATTCAATTGATTCAGAGCGTCTTCTCCAGATTGGTTCTCGTTAATTGTTGCGAACTCAGAAATTCGACTCATAAGGTAACCAACTATAACTTCATTCCTTCTCTCGTAAGGTACTTGATTCAAATCGCTAACGAATACAATACCTACAATGTGATCTCCATCAATGACCGGGAAGTATTTTCGTTTATAAACCAAAAAGTAGTTCCTGATTGCGTCGCTAATTAAAGTATTAAAAGGTATCGCAGCCTGAGGTAATCCCGATACATCCTTAGCTTTTATTTTAGACAGTAGAATGCCGTATTGGGTTTGATTATATGAATTGCGAGCTGAGGATGTTATAAAGAATCCAATTATTATTAACCAAAATCCGTTCAATAAACCTAGAAACAACGATTCTATGAAACCGAACGCCACAAGTCCGTATCCAAGCAGAACCCCTACTCGAGAAGCAATCCTCGTAGCCGATAGTAAGTCCTTCTTTCTACTCCAAATTGCCGCCCTTAGAACTCTGCCGCCGTCCATAGGAAACGCTGGCAAGAAGTTGAATATTCCCAGTCCAATGTTCGTAATTCCAGAGTAAAGAAAAGTAACGGCTATAATTGATGATAGTTGTAATGGTATAAATAACAGTCCTATAAAAGCGAATCCTATTATAATGCTAGATAGCGGTCCTACAACAGCTATCACAAACTCGGCTTTTGGAGTTCTAGGTTCGTGCTCAATGTTAGACACGCCTCCGAAAATGTATAAATCAATTGATGAAACTTTCAATCCATACCTCAACGCAACTAAAGAATGAGTCAATTCGTGAGCCAAAACTGAAAATAAAATGATCACACCACTAATAATTCCAACAAATACCATCTCCAATATTGAAGCTTGAGAAAACAAACTCAAGTAAAAGAGTGCGGCGTAGAAACCCACAAGACCCACAATAAATAAGGTCGACAAATGTAGCTTTATTTCAATTCCTTTGACACTAAACAATTTCATAATGTATTTTTTAACCTCCATATATTTATTAGAAATCTCAACAGAATTATCAACTTAGAAAACCAATACCAACTATTAAGTATACACTGATAAGACTTCTAATATAAATATTCAATGTTAGGTATTTATTTGTGGTCATTACAAATGGAAAAGAAAAAATGGAAGAAATTTATCACTCTAAACCAATACCCCACATTTTTTAATAAATATTAAATAAATAAATTTCAGAAAATTGACTGGTTAACAATAATTTGTTCACTAATTAAATAAAAAAGAAAAAAATAAGTAAAATTGAGATTTTCTTAAAGGTTACTTTCGCATCTTAACGAAGCCACCAGACTTCATAAGCTCACAAGGTCGTAAGTATTCCTTACCGGTCTCGTTAGCGACTTTATCGAGTAGTTCAGACCATTTTTCGTAGTTCTTTTTGCCTGCTGCAAAAGGTCCTGGACTATTCATACCCGCCATGTTAGCGTCGTCGATTATTTTATATCCTGTTGCGATTCTTTCCTCTAGAATTCGACAACCTTCGTTTAATAGAATTGCCATAGATACTTCTAGATTAAACATGCCTGCAGGCTCAGCTTCTTTAGTTTTTGCTTTTATTGCGTCCCTACCTTGACTCCAATCGTAAAAACCTTTACCTGATTTAGCACCCAGATTTCCCGCATCAACCATTTCTTCCACAGATTTAGGAGGTTCGAAATCGGGAGACAAGGTCTGTTTGTAATAGTTCATAACGTGAATCATAGTATCTAAACCTACGTAATCTGAAAGAAGACATGGTCCCATTGGCATCTTTCCCCCAGCATCTGCGTCAACTTGTTCCCATGCTAATCCTTTTTGTTTAGCTTGGTCGAAAATCCATCCTAAATAGATTTGCATTGGAGCATTCATTCTATTTACAATAAAACCCGGTCTGTCTTTCATAACAGGTGCAATGTACCTTTGTCCTCTAAGACAAGGTAATTTCTGAGCCACTTCCATCGTGGTGTTAAATGTATCGTCTGAGGTGTTTGCCCCTTTAATTACTTCAATGCAACGCATTAACGGAACGGGATTGAAAAAGTGCATACCGCATACTCGTTCTGAAGCACCAGAATCTTTTCCTATCTCTGTTATACTCATAGTTGAAGTATTTGACGCAAAAATTATATGAGAGGGGCCATTATCCATTGTAGTTTTGCACACATCTTTTTTAACATCCATTCGTTCTACAACCGCTTCTATTACAATATCCGCATTTTTAACAGCGCTCGCTAAATCTATAGATTTAGAACAGTTAGCCATAACGCTTGCGGCTGTGTTTCCCTCTCCGAGAGCTCCCTTAGCTTCTAACTTTTTCATTCCTTCCTCAATTTTAGCAACACCAGCATCCACGAACTCGTCCTTTACATCTACAACGATTACTTTATAACCTGCCATCAATGATACTTGCGCAATACCCGAACCCATTAATCCAGCTCCAAGTACAAGAACATTCTTTACTTCTACCATATTTTTCCACTCACTCGTATATTTTGAATAACGAATAAAGTAACTTTTATAATGATATCCATTTTTTATTCTTTTTCGATCAATCTATAATATTTGAGGATCGATTCACTAAATACGATAGATCGAAACCATTTAGAGGGTTTATTAAAACTAAAAAAAGGGATTGTGGTACGCTAATCTCCTTAAATCTCAAATTTTAGCGAATACATCTACTAAGGAATTGTATAACCTATCTGTTTGGTTAAAAATTTCGCTTTTTTCGATATTAGGAATGAATACCTTCAAATAAATTGAATTACCTGCGACATCTAACTTTTTAAGGAATTCTATTGTGTTCTTGAAACTCGAATATTGTTCGGAGAACTTAACATTCGATTCTGATAATTTTTGAATGAGAATTAAGTCCTCGTTGATTTTTCTTCTAATGGATCGTTCGTAGGTCTGGAAGTCGATGACATCTCGGACATTATCTGCGATAATAACACCTGAATCGGAATATATAACCGCGTAGATTCCATCTAATTCATTCATGTATGATTCTAAACAACTTTCTATGGAGTTAATATCGATTAATTTAGCTAATGATTGCGAAATAGCCTTCGAAAGCGAAGATAAGTCGAAGATGGAAGTTTTAAATATCTTTTTATTGAAAGGGGTTAAGTTGTTCAGTTCCCTTTTAACTTTCTCAACCCGGGCATTAACACGGTTACTTGAACGCAGATTTGGATCGAACTTATTCAAACATACGATAATCTCGCCTTGATAATTCATAGAATCATATATTTCCAGTAATTCCTTCAAGTATTCAATGGAATGTGCGATCTTCTTCTCGTCTAGGATGTCGATAAAATAATATAACACATCAGTTCCTTCAAAATATATGGGTTTGCCAAGGTACATTTTCCGGTACTTTTCTTGTCCTCCCATGTCCCAGAACCTAACTTCGTAGCGATTAAGAATGTTAAAAGAGCTGTATTCTATTCTTATGGTTGGTTTTAAGTCCAAGACTTTATCGTAAAAATTATACTTTTTTCTGAGTGCGATTAGAAAACTCGTTTTTCCTGCGTTATCCAATCCGGCGATCACATACTTTACGCTTTTTAACGAATTATCGGTAGAACTCATCGACTAATTTCCCTGCATTAATTAAAAATTCAATAATTAGAACTTATATGTATAATTTTAGAATTTTTATTTAATTCTTTGGAATTCTTTCAATTTATCAGTGAATAGACCAACAAATAATAGACTAAAAAATTTGATAATTTTTAATTGGTCTAAAAATTAATACTAAATATTCAAGTTTAGAAATTTTAAAGAAATGTAATTCTGGATTAAGAACATGTAAAAATAGGTAATAAAAATGGCAGAAACTAATTTTGAACACATAAAAATTGATTGGCCCACTGCGAAAGATGAGCAAGGAAAAGTTATTCGTGAAGGAACCGTAGATGGAAACTACGCCGTAATATCAATTAATAGACCCGATCGGTTAAATGCCCTTACAGAACAAACTACGGGCGAGATCGCCAAAGCATTGAGGATACTTGAACTTGATGGCTCAGTACGAGCAGTGGTCATAAGAGGTACTAAGGAAATTACGAAAAAACCTGCGTTTTCAGCTGGAGCAGATTTGGCGGCCGCATTTAGCAAGGGATTAAATCCTGGCATTCCCATGCACATGGCTCAAGCCATGAGGATTAGACATAGAGACTACGATGAGTTTGAGCAATTTTCGAAGCCATTAATTGCAGCAGTAGACGGGTTCGCCTTAGGAGGAGGTTGCGAGATAGTTCTATGCTGCGATATAGTTATAGCTTCTGATAGAGCTAGCTTTGGGCTTCCTGAGATCCATAGAGGTATATTTCCTGCGAATGGGGGCATAACTCGGATGGCTGCTAGAATTGGACTTAACAGAGCTATGAGAATGGCATTCTTTGGAGAACAAATAGACGCAAAAACTATGCTAGATTGGGGTTTAGTTTCCTGGATGGCTCCTGCTGGAGACGAATTTGAAAAGTTAGTGCACGAGAAAGCTAAATGGCTAGGCGACATGCCTACTACTTCGTTATTTGTTATTAAGAAATGTGTTAAATTCGGAACTCGATATCCCCAACTAGGACTAATGATGGAACAGCTAGGGTTTGGCGTGAACAGCGCTAGTTTTGACTCCAAAGAAGGAATTATAGCGTTTAATAGAAAAATTAAATGCCCAAAGTGCGGTGGTAAAGGAAAGTTTGAAGATGGAACGCAATGCGATGTATGCGGTGGACGAAGAAAAATTAAGGATACTCCTCATTTCAAGGGAATTTAAACAATAGTTTTACTAATACTCTTACCTTTTTTTTTAAATCAACAATAAAGATATAATTAATCTCTTTTTTCAAAACACAATATTCCGATGGGTCAATGTTTGATGTAGATATTGTCGAAGAAATCAGCGAAGAGAACCTTTTTCTAAGAAAAATATCTCACAGCGATGTTGATTTCTTTTACGATTTCTTAAAAAATGATCAAATTACCGACCATTTATCCTTAGGCCCGTTAAAGTCGATAAAACACGCAAAACGACTCGTTCAACATTACTTAAAGGGTTGGGAGAAGTGGCAACAATTTAATTACGTAATTGAATTAATAGAAGGTTCTAATCGAAATAAGATTGGCAGTACGAGCCTATGGGATATTAGTTGGCAACATAAGAGAGCTGAAATTGGCATTTGGCTAATACCTACATATTGGAATAGAGGAATTGGTGAGGAAGTAGTGAATTTACTTAAACTCATCGCATTTAACCACCTTAAACTTAATAGAATACAAGTTCATGTGTCAGAAAACAACAAACGATCGTTACATTTGTTCGAAAAAACGGGATTTCAAAAGGAGGGTTTGTTAAAAAAGTATCTTAATTTAGGGGGTAAATTCCAAAACGCCATAGTTATGGCTTTTTTAGAAAGAACTAAAAAGCGAATGTCTTAAGGATCATTTTTAGAGAATTTTCTTTTTTTTTAACAAATGCCTATAGTTTAGAAATCTCTAAATAAATTCTTATACCCTCATCAATTAAATACTAACAATCAAGTTTATGTTTCTATGAATACTCCTAAATAATCGCTAATCTAAAAAGCTTTTTAGTAATGCGTGATAGAGGAATATAAATTTATTATTTAAAATTGGGGGAGTTTAATATCGTGATGTTAAAAATGGGTTATAAAAATGGAAGTATCGTTTTGAGTGTTTTCTTATTCATTCTTATTGCAGGATCTTTAATAACTAATAATAATCTTACCAATACATTTTTAACAAACATGGAGGGTACATTGGGAGCTATTAAACCCGCCCAATCTGATTACGATCACATTGATTGGATTAAATATGGAAATTTTTCAGGGGGTGCTGATAATTATTGGGATAATTTGACCCTAGGAGATAAAGACGATGTTAACTCTACAATTGCTAATGATGTGGCAAAGTATGAAATTCTTGGTAATAAATCAACTTATTCAATTGAAGCATTGACAACTAATAAGTCTAATTGGGAAGTAATGTTAAATCCGGATTTCCCCGCATATCCTGAATGGTATACCATCGACCAATATCATATTGATAATGACGGATTTTGGACGAGACATTTGTGGACAGAGACAGAACGACAAACCCCCAGCGTTATTTGGACTCAAAATGTTACTATGGATGTAAATATGTCTGATTATATTATTACATCTGCAAATGTTAGTGCGATATTTAACGCAAGTGTCAACAGTAATGTAGATGTTGATCCTAATAAATACGATGATTCTATTCAGGGTTCTGATACAAGTTTTCCCCAAGGATCTGTTTACGATTACGTGAGGTTTTACATTAAAATTACCAATCCCGATTGGTTCAAAAATCCAGCAGAAAATCCTCCTTACACAATAGCATTTAATAGGACATACGATTTAGGTGCAAATGATGTTCTGGAATACGCAAATACCTTTATGCAAACCGTGGGAGAAGAAGATCTAATTTACTTTTTGACTTCAGTACTTTCAAAAGACTATAAAAACTTCACTATTATTGTCGGTTTTGATATCTTTTGCGAAGATAATTGCAATTCAGACATAGATTATTTTGAAAATTTACGGATTAAAACCTTCAGCCTAAACTTTACATACGAAAAAAACATCGACCAACTTACTAAAGTATCTTGGAATCAAGAAGCGGGAGCTATTCCCAATAATTATATTGTCCAAAATGCTACATTAAATTTCAAATATAAACTAGACAGTGGAATTTGGCCTAAAGATTCCCTAAACTCCGAGCTTCGAATCCTAATTAATAACAATCAACTTTCTGAATCTATCAATTTAAACAATTCAATAACTATAGATTTCAAGGATGTAAAATCAGGAGGTATTGATGTGACTAATTTCATTAATCCTAGTGAAGATGTAAACCTCTCAATTCAATTGTATATAGGAGATGAATTTGCCCTTGATAGAATTGTCAACATATCAATAGACGATGTGTCATTGATTATTGAATATGAACTAACTTCTATAGCTACCGATGTTCAATTATGGATAGATGGAGTGAATGAGACCATAGATAAGTCTATGATAGCATATTGGAGGGAAAACATCAGTTTTGCCGTCGAGTATACGAATTTAAGCGATGATTTCATACCTGACGCGACCATTAGCATTAATGACTCTGGTTTATCCAGGTTATTACAAGATGACGGCTTTAATAATTACACAATCGAAATTAACACTACTGATTTGAGTTATGGTGTAAATTATGTCACAATAAGAGCTTCAAAGAAATATTACGAAGCTCAATCATTATCTAATATAAGAATTGAAATAAGAGAGAGAACCGCAAAGGTTGATAAAGTGTTTTTTAATAATGTTGAGGATGATGACGCTTCAATTGTAGTTAATTCAAAGGAATATTTAAATATAAATGTTACTTACTTCGACCAGATCTCTCAAAAAAACATTTCGGGAGCAACAGTTAAACTTTATTCAGGAACGAATGTAATAGGAGTTTTCACAGGAGGATTTGGTGGTATATATAATTTGACTTTGAATACTACAGATGTAGGAATAGGATATTGGGTTCTTTCTGTAATAGCAAATAAAACGGATTATTCGACGGCTACTAAACAAATTAGAATGGAGGTAACTTATCGATCTACTAATTTAACCTTATATGTAAATGAGGATGAGAAAACTCAAGACAAATCTCTCACTGTAAACTGGAACGAGACAATATCCATTGCAGTTTGCTTTAACGATACAACTTCAGATACTATCATAACTGAAGCTGATGTGAATATTAATGGGACTAATTTATCGGATGTACTTTCCTTTGTTTCAAATAGATACGAATTTAGTTTTAATTCCCAAATTTTGGGAGTAGGTACCCACTATTTAACCATAGAAGCTAAAAAAAGTAACTATACTTCGCAAACTATTGTTTTAAAAGTCCAAGTCACAATAAGAGATACCACATTTAAAACTTATGTTAATGGCATAGATAAAACAGTTGAACAGTCATACAAAATATTGTACAATGAATTAATAACTATCTCGGTGGTATACAACGATACTACCTCAAATCAATATATCAATGATGCAATAGTATCAGTGAATGGAACGGGTATCTCATCTTTAATTCAAAACTATGGCACTATTTACCAAATCACAATAAATTCCGCCACATTAGGAACAGGTATAGCCTTTTTAACTATAGAAGCATTAAAAAACAATTACGAAACTCAGTCGCTAGTGTTAACTATCGATGTAATTGAACGTGCGACAGATTTCTACATAGAAATAAATAGTCTCAATAAGACGCTCGATAAATCCATAGAAGTTCCGATTCGAAGCTTAATTAACATAACAGTAAGTTATTTCGATGAAAATACGGGCAGTTTTATACCTGGAGCATCTCTAAGCCTTATAGGTGAGAATATATCTATTGATTTTACTGAAAACGCCACTTTACGACAGTATTCTGCCTTAGTTAATAGTACCGATTTAGATATTGGGGTTAGATTCTTGACGGTGACTGCTCAAAAACCAAATTATGAATCTTTCTCTGCACGATTACGAATTCAAGTCAATCGAATTAGAACCGAAATTGAAATTGAATCAGGAAACGAAACTATGACAGCTTTGCCCGGAGAGAATGTTATATTAGCCGTTAGTCTACACGATCTTGATTATGGAGGAAGCATAGAAAATGTAACTGTAATGTATAGTACTGATTTTGAACAAGGAGAGTTATTGGATCCTGATGGAGACGGTGTTTTCGAAGCAGTGTTGACAAATGTTCCGGAAGGTACTTATCAGATTACTGTCTCTGTATACGCTGACGACGATTACGACTTTGAACGCTTAAAACTTAATCTAAATGTCATTCGTTCTCCTGAGAATGTATTGTTATTCCAGGTATTAACTGTCATTGGGATTGGAGCAGCAATTGGAATCGGTGGATATCTCGTTCTCTATCAAAAAATTTTTAGGTATCCTGTTCCTGTAAGAAAAGTTCGGAAATTCAAAAAGGCTTTAAGGAAGAAAAAGTTACCTTCGGTTGATATTTCTAGTAGAGACGCTGCGTTTGAATCTAAATTCAAAGAAGAAATTAGTATTTCTGGAAAAATAATAGAGGAAAGTGAAAAGCTGAAAGTTACTAAGGGGTTCTTAAAAGTAAGACCAAAAAAGAAAGAAGAAACACAGCCGGAAGAGTCACCGCCTATCGAAAATGGTGATTCTCCGGAAACTGTTGATACCAATGAAAATCCGAATTAATTAATGAAGATGAATTAAACTTAAGAAATTCCCGTGTAAATTGATAAAATATAATACAATAAGTTTCATAACAATAAAATATTTATACCATATTCTTAAAAGAATTTTCACACATAAAAATGGGTTAGAATATTGATTCAAGGAATCCTATCATTTGAATTTCTCTTAAATCAGAAGGAAACTGGGGAAATTGAACCAGAATTTAGACCCATAGAGCTCGTGTTTAGCGACAATCAGTTCACGGTCGAAAATTACGGAGAATTAATCGATGTAAACGATTTATTCGCCGTGTTTTACACGCACACTACCGGGATTTATGAGTTGTCCGCAGGTTATAGTAATTTTTACACGGGGAAATTAAAAGAAACTCCTTATCAAATTATCTCGTACTACAAACAAGTTAAAGGAGGATACCACTTTATCACAATTACGTGTTTCGAGCTTGACGACGAAATTGAACTCTATAATAACCTAATCGAAGATCTTGCGCCGAGATTAGATGAAAATCTTGAAAAAATTCGGCAAGCTGAAAATACCAGGAAATTAAATTTGATAGATAATCTCCACATCAGGCTTAGAAACGAGTTAAAGTACACCATCTTTCAAATCGAACGGCTATCTAATTTAACTAAATTGCAGAAAGCCGCCCTAATTTACAACTCAATAGAGCGAATTAAAGTTTTAGAAGAATTAAGAGAATTCCCAGTTTCGAAAAAACAATTAAAGTTAGTAGTGAATAAGCTTAATCCTTCGGCTAACATTGATGTAATTTTGCAACCTTTACTGGAGTTAAATTTAATACGGCGAGATTGGATTGTAAGTAAAGATGATAAAGCATCTGAAGACCTTAAAAACCAAGGGGAATATCTGTTTTTGGCAAAAGATATGATTTTATCTAGGGTTCCAAACAAACACATCATTAAGGAATTTGAGGAAAAAAATAGCGAATTAGCTAGTAAATATAAAAAAAATGTGAAAGATTTCTTTAGAGACTATAATCCACTTTCGCAAAGCTTTGAAGACACGAAGAAATTAACTAATATCTTGCTAAATCCCGACACATACGACTTTTTCATCTTGCTAAAAACGAATTATTATCCGTTAGATAAAATTCCGAAAATCTTCTCGGAATTTGCAGTCACGGAAAACCTCATAAAGGATTTGAAAGAATTAAGAGTCATAACTGAGCTTACCGATAAAAAAGATAGACATTGGATCGTGTTATTGACCGATATTAAACCACTAATTGTGTTTCCCGAATATATTTTGCCGAAGATTATGACTGCTTTTAAAAGTAAAAAAGATAAAAGCAATTTAGATTACAGAATAGCTAAACGGGCGTACGACCTGCTTGAGCTAACCTACCCCGAGGAAATCTCATTTTGAAAACTTACAAAGGAGTGATTAAATAAGTGTATTTATTTAAAGAGAATAAATTAGCAAAAATCCCCGTTACTTGTAAGTTATGTCTAAAGGAGGTTGAATTTGAAGTCACGAATGAGGAATATAAAAAGATTAAAAGGTTTCCAATCACAAAAGAAAATATCCATGGTGAACCCACTCATAGACTAATAGTTTATATAAATAAATTCCTGGAAATAGAAGATTTCGAGATCAAGGATATTCTGAAAAGAGAGGATATGGCTTACTCAAAAGAGCTAACGTTCCAAGCATTAAGCGAAATCGACCTTACGAAAGACGAAATAGATCTTTATATTAGAACGACTGGGAGAGAAGCACTAACTGTAGGGGAATTGTCTATACTTAGCGGAAAGTCTAAGGACGAGTGTGAGATTATTGCTAAAAAATTCGTGGAAAAAGGATTGTTTAAAGCAATAATTGGTGCTAAACCTCATTACACTGCGTTACCTCCGTATCCTGCGTTAATTAGCCAATTGCATAATTTTTACGAGCATATTTCAGATATTAAAAAGAATTTGCCTAGCGCGCTTACTAAATCTGTTTACGAACTTGAATCAGAAGCGGAAAAGGTTAAAGATCTAGATGATTCAAAAGATATCATGCAGAGTTTGAAGCAGGACATGATAAATCAGCTAAAAATGCAAAAAGAGGACTTTACAGAAGAACTTGCAAAAATTACGCGAATAGAAGACTTTTCGAAAGATATTGGCGGTTTAGAAGATTACGCGCAGTCATTTATGGCCAATAAGGTAGATCAAATCAAGAACAATTTTGAAAGCTTAAATGTTCGTATCTCAGATACAATAAAAAATCAAATTCAGGAATTAAAAGATGAATTCGATGACATTCAAAATGTTATTTCTGACAACCTAAATAAGTTAAGGCTAGGAGTGATCCAGCAAACAGTAGACCAAATTATTGAACGAGTTTTATCGTCCCGATTGAACGAGATTGTTAACAATTTAAATGTACAACTTAGTGTGAACAAAATGGTAATGACTGATGAATTATCAAAAACTACTGATAGCATTTACAAAGAACTCATTGACAAAATTCAAGGACTTATAAAAGAAACTGTTGCTAGTCTCGAGGCACGTACTGGGAAAGGTGATCCATCGAAAAAAATAATACACGCAGACATTAGTGAGAATTTTAATAAAGCGATCCAAATGGCGGTAGACAAAATGGAGTCGATATCAGATACATTTTTTGAGTCTATAGTTGATATTAGAAGGATTGTATCTGATAAAATCGTTGATACGCTTGAGTATACTCTCGATGACATGTTAAAGAGGATTAAGGTTTCCGAAATCACCACTCGAGAGTTTTGGGAGCAAGCTAAGCGCGGTACTTTCATCACTATGAAAGACATTTGGTTTATTCGCTCTATTGAAAGTGCGAAAGCTCACATTAACGAAGAAATATCTAAAGCTAAAATGAGAATCCTGGTGATCGCGCCGACTCTAACCGATCTCGATATTAAAGTATTATTAGATCGTCCAACTCACGTAAACATTCGAATATCAACTATGATAGATTTGGATAATCCCGAACACAAACAAATTATTAATCAACTAGATAAGCGCCAAAACATTGATTACAGAAATCGAGCACTGAAAAATATCTGGGGAATTAATAGAGATTACGAGGAAGTTGTACTATGTGTTCTCTCGGAAACGGAAATAGCCGACAACAAGATAATCGAAATAGCAGGAATTGCTAGTATAATTGAAGAGCACATTAAATTGTTCGTACCTATTCTCGAGGACGCGTGGATGTCTTCTAGAAAGATAACCACTCTTACATTAGGAGGAACCTCATCATTTAGCTCGGGATCTGCAAAAACTCCTGATAGTTTGGTAAAACCAAGTAAAGTCGAAGAGCTTAATATTAAAGCTGTGCTTACCGCACCAAAAACCGAAGAAACGCCATCTGTAGCTCCGACACAAGATAAAGTTAACGAAGTAAAACCTATATCTACTCTTCGAATCGAAGAGGATACAAAAGAGGTGGAACCTAAAGAATTAAGTCTCACTTCCCTAGCTGATCAATTTGATCTTATAGCAAGAGAAGCGGGTGATATTTCTGGAAAAGAAATTGCAGAACGCTTGGAATTCTTTCAAAACGACTATTTAACATTTGAGGGTTATAATTCTAGCTTTAAGCATATCATTCGCCACGCTGGGTTCTTAAAAACAGTGCCAAATAAATTAAATAGCGAAGAACTCAAGGATCTCAGGATTAAAATGAGATTCTGGAAACAGAAACTTAATTTATAGACTAAGAATTTTTCTAAATTTACTTCAATTATTATCTTTGCTTTGCCTATATTATATTTGTGAATACTTCTTATTTTTAAATTACTTTACTTAGATATGGATAACAACGTAATAATAGTTGAATCAAGGAAAATTAACGACTATGTATATCACGTGGATCTCAAAGGTTACGGTAAACCTAAAATTCTTTCTGGTTATGTGTGTGAATTTGATGAGGGATTTGTCATATTAGATTGCGGCTCCTCCCAAGTGGTCAAGCATATTCCCCGGTTCTTTAAGCGCAATAACCTTGACCTTTCAAGAGTTGTTTATTTAGTTCCTTCTCACCATCACTTCGATCATGCCGGAGGAATGTGGAAACTTTACGATCAAATAAAGGAATTAAACCCGCAAGTTAAAATCGTCATAAATTTACAAACAATGGGTTTACTAAACGATTACAAGGTTCATTTAAGTCGCGCAAAAAGAACATATGGAGACTTTATAGGAGAAATGCAAGCAATTCCCGAAGACGCATTTCATACAATTGAACCCTTGTCCGATTTCTCCGTAGAAAATATAGCGGATAATCCAATTAGGAAGTTTCATGTTAACGGCGAAGAGGTCGTATTTTCAATTTTACACACACCTGGTCATACCTCAGACCACCAATCTCCTGTATTCTTGAAAGCCGATGTCTTAGACTTTATATTTATCGGTGAAGCCATCGGAACGATGCATCACTCCACTAAATTACTTACAATGCCCACTTCGATGCCAGTCTATTTTAATTTCGAAGAGTACACCACAACGATTACCAAATTAAAGCAAATTTGGCCAATAATGGCGGGAATAGGGCACTTTGGCGTTATTAACGGAAAAGAGAATGTTAGAGCCGTCATTCTTGAAAATGAATCGTACACAGGTGAGTTTAGGGCAAAAATACAGAAATATTACAAAGAAAAACCTGAAACTAGGTACATTGTTGACAAAATCGTTCCTGATTTTGCAAAGCGAACAGATTTAGTTGGAGATAACCTCCCATTCTTGAAGAACATAGTCTTAGGCGTAGTTTACGGTATGATGATGGATTTGGGATATCGAAAAGACTAAACAAAATAAAAAATATTCATAATTTTTATTGAATTAACAAGAAATATACTAATTTTTTCCTTAATAGTGTTATATGGCTGATACTGGAAACCAATTCGATG
>JAHPYY010000087.1 GCA_019058515.1 Promethearchaeota archaeon | reverse complement strand
TCCCAGCTTCTTACATATAGAACTAACCGTTACTTCCTCAGAACCTTGAACCAGTAGAGACAAACTCGCCAATACTCCGGCTACTACCTCGTCGCTGGTGTTGTTTATCTCCTGCCACAACCCATCTAACAACTTTTTCGAGCGGAAGTAGAACCCCATTCCCAACTTAAACTGCTCCGAGATTTGTAACACCTTCTGAACTATGTACGCCTTTCTGTCCCGCTTGGCGTAGTTCTTAAACAAAGGGCGCAATTTAAACAAGAACTCGTTGAACTGTTTTTTCAACATATGGCTGACGTCTAAAATAGCCTGCTGGTCTACGGATATTTTCCTAAGCTTCATCACTACGTAAACCACCACCGCCGCCAAGGAAGCGGGAGAGCGATACTTGGTGCCCGCTGGGATGCGATTCCTGACCTCACAGTACGCCAAGAACACTTCCTTCTTCATTTGTTGCGGTAGTTGCAACGCATGGAAAAGACGGGCGATCTCCACCCTCCCGATTTCGAGTTGGTGGTCTTGCTGATTGTACCGTAAGTTAGTGTTCGATAAGGATTTTAACTTCGAAGGATTTTTTGAATTTACGCGCTCGAAATAGGTTCCAATTTCTGTTCTGCTGGTAAGGGGGGCGTACTGGACTTTAGTTTCGCTGTACGGAGCGTGATACTTCAATATTTTTTGCTCTATCACCGCTCCGCACTCTTTACACACCATCCCTATCTTGCTTTCGACGAACTCCGTGGAGTCGTACAAGTCGTAAGTCTGAACCTTGAGAAATTTAAGAGCCACTAATACTGGGGGATAGGAGTGAAACATAACGCACATTTTTTCAAGAAATTTTTTCTAGAAGATGTTAATTTTTTGTTAAGAAAGATAAGTGGGGAGTGGGCTTTTTAAATGTTTTTCTTCGGACAAAAAATATCGAGGAAGATGTCTTGATAAATTAAACACATCAATGTTTGCGGCGATCAATGCGATTATACCAAATTAGACCGACCAAACGCTATAAATTGAGCGCATTCTAAAAAGTTGGAAAAAAGATTTTGCGGACGAAAACATCGAAACTGCAATTCCGTGGATCATTTCTGACTGAATTTTACCCGAGTATACCCCTAACGCGTTATACATTAAGGTAAATACTTATGATTTAACGGTAACAATTTACCCACGAACTCGCGGAACACACTTTTCGTTCGAGTTTATTGTTCTTTAATACAGAAATCTTGGTTCTACCTTTATCAAATAATTAGAAGAGGTATTAAATCTTGGAGGAAAAATGTAACTAAGGGACCAGGCACGAGGGCTAGAATTTTTGCTACAGAACTGACTGAAATGGGCCAAGACTTAATTGACTTTATTTGAGAAATTACAACATTAACGCGATCATTATCAAAGAAAGCGCTCTTATCCTCCCAAATGTCGTGTATGCGTTCAAAAATAGGTCTTAACAAACTGTTTTTCTCACTTTCTAAAATCTCTCTAATGTAATAAATAAATATTAGGAAGATTATAGTAATTACTAAAGGTACGATTACTGCAAATATTACCACATCCAATACGATTTCAGCTCGAATATTTTCGTCGGTATTAATTGAATAACTTCCATAAGTACCTATTACTGATTGAAATAAAAATATAAATGTAAAAAAGTATCCTTTGAACAAAAACTTGTAAAGGAATCTAAATCCACCAAATTTATCGGAATCGAAGGGTTGGTAGTTTAATTCGTTATTTTTAAGATTTATATGATATAAAACTACTATGATAAGTGTAAAAATAAAAACCACTTGTTTAATAAATAGAAAAATTATAAACCATTCCCCAGCTCCCCAAATTAAATGCGTACACAAGAAAAGTACTCCAAATTGGGAGAAGTACTTATTGTATGTATAACAACTAAATAAAAATCCGAAAATACCACCTGCAATAGGAACAAATATATTTAAAGGATTTTTACTAAGGAAATTATAAATCCAAGTATTCTCTAAATTAATATTGGTCACTTTATCGTTTATTTCTTCGGCGAATTTATCTATTAAATCACAAATCCAAAAAATTGAAAAAAAATATAACGCAAAAAGGAATGCGTGTAAAATACCTGAAATTATGTAATGCGTAGTTATTAAGGGTAAAAAACCATGAGTAAATACTAAGATTACGTGAGTTGTAAAACCTAATGGCAATGCCATCCATTTGTAATAATATTTCATTATCACTCACTATGAAATTGTTGGATTCGATCGTTTACAAAAAATTATTTCCATCTATTAAATTTTTTTCTTCTATTTTAAACCAAAAAATAAATGTTGTATCTTTTTAAGAGATACTCACTTAATTGAAAGACATTTATCCAAGAGTATTGGAAGTTAGACGAGTATTTTTTATTGTATAACGCTTTTAGCTTAGAAGAACTGTTCATTTTTCTTCAATTGAAGTTAGAACGGTATTCTCAAAAAAATGATCGTGAAAAGTATAAAAGCGTAATTGAAGTGCGAGGTTCTCTTGTAACAGTTTTTATAAGTTTTTTACAGGATTTAAATCATCAGAATATTAGATCTGATGTGTACAGAAAATTCTGAAACAAATTAAAGGAGTTACAGCCACATATTATAACTTTTAATTACGACATCTATCTTAAACAGATAATCCAAACTGTTATGGGAATAAAAACATCAAAATCAGACTTGTTAAATAATATACATACTATGGATGACTTTGGATTACCTGAGGAGATTTTAAGGTATAGTCACTACAATTACAACCTACTATTAGCATATGGTTTCGAATTTGATATTGTAAGACTCTATATGTCAGGGAATAGAAAGTATGAACTCGGTGAACGATTTTACGAATTAAACGATTTATATTCAAATCCTATTTTAAAACTTCACGGATCGCTCAATTGGGTTAAGTTTAGTAATACACCTATTTCTGTTGTACATCCTAATTTAAATCAAGACTATGTTGGAAAACATATCATTTCTGAAGAGTATTGGAATCTTTATTTCGCGAGTGATTTAAAAGGGTGGATAGTATCTCCAAATATTATTACCTCCCATATTGTATAAAACAGAGTTTTTTGAACAACCCCCTTTAACCTGATCTGGGATAAGGCAGAATTTTCGTTATCTGAGTGTCGTAAATTAATCGTAATTGGATATTCGTTTGCTCCCACTGATTTTTTCACGCGTAGACTGTTTTTAGATGCGTTTAAAACAACGAATTGGAGAACTTGTAGTTGTAAACCCAAACCAAGAAACTGTGGATAAAGTAAAGGATCTGACTCATTGCCATAACAATGTAACTCACTATAGTTACTTTAGTGAATTTATGGAAGGATATTAGGATTAATAAAATTAATTAACATTCCTTCCAAAATGTTGGAATTAAACTCTTAGAACTTCTATTTTCCGTTAACCACTCTAACTTTTTATTATTCTTCTTTCGTATTTCCGATGTAGTAAATTGTTGGGTTCCAAAGTAACACCAATAGAATTCTCGATCGCTGTCATCTAAGTCGGAAAAACACTCCGTGTTAATAGATGTCGCCCTCGTCAGTGAAGTTTCTACCATTATATCTAACAAAGTAACGATAGATTCGTTAAATCCTTTTACTCCTTTAGCTCTTAACTCGATTTTGGATGTATTGACTAAGCGTTCTTGAAATTCCTCCACATCTAGAAAGATCGTTGCTATCCCTGGTGAAACCGCAGTTTTCAACGACTTACACAAGTCCTGATAAACTAGATTTCTTTGCGTTTCAGAACTGGTTCTGAATACTAGACCAAAATCTGGAAGGAGAACCTTACTTTCGCTCATGTCGAAGGTTATAGGTTCTATAACTACCCAAAACCCTACATGCCATCCGCGCTCGAAAAATTGTCGATGACTTATCAAGCTAGCGGCTTTCAACAGGTTCATGCTCGTAAATTCTTCCATGGTTTCTTCTACTATTGTTTACCAATTTATCTTTTTAAGGATGGTGCCTCATTTTAATAACAGGTAAATAAGTGTTATTGAGATTGGAATTGAGAAAAGGTTTTCCTATCATCTTTGTGATACTTTACTATACAACAACTAACTAGAATCGCTGTGGGATAGATCCCAACAAGTACTTCGTGGTTAAAAGATAAACGAAATTCTAATCTTAATCCATATACTTCTCATCATCCTTCATCTTTTCTCTCTAAAATAAGTAGAGCAAATTTAAAACCAAATGATATTATTAAAAAAATATATCCAAAAATTCTATATCCTCGCAATAAAAAATAACTATATTCAAATTTCCTTTTTTTTGTTTTTACGAAAATTTTTACAAAACTTTTATTATTATATTTGAACTGAAGGACTTGTATAATATGATAAATCTTATACAAATTTCAACTATGTTTCTTTTTATCCCGGAATAATTATACGATTTTCTTCAGTTTCTTCTTTTTAAATCATTTTGTTAGAATTACTCCAATTGAGTTGCGTCTTTCAAACTGATAAAGAATCTTAAACCTATAGGAATTTATGTTTTTAGGTAAAATCCTCAAAAACCAAAACATATAAATACGCAGATTTTTACTTTTCTATAAAGGGTTAACGGTTTTTTAACGTAGGAACACTAGCTAAGTAGAAGTCAATAGTTCATGTTAGATTCATATGAGATCCTTAAAGAAGACCTAGATCGCGGTATCTTACATTGAAATGACATTAGATTCGTTTAAGGATAAAGTTGAAACCATCAAAAGCGGGTATAACGTTCAATTCTAAAATAAGATCAAAACAAAAATTTAGATACGAGAGAAAGATTTATTTAGAAGTAGCCAAACTAAGCAACTTTGGCAGGATAGAAAACCAAAAAATAAACCTAGATGGTTTTCTTAAAATAGAAAAAGAATATCAGCTCAATCCAAGTATTTTTCAATTGTCTTTATAAAAATAGAAAAAAGGTTCCAATATGCCCAATAGTGAAACACATTATTTTCAAAACCTTTAACTCAACAAGCGTAATATTCACAAATTAAATTACTACAGGATAAATAAACAGGGTTAACCTTAGCATGATTTTTATTATCGACGACGATCGAGATATAATTCGCCTTATAAAAATGTTTTGCAAATTTAATGGAGTTCGCGTGGTCGGCACCGCTACAAATAGTAGCGAAGCGCTTCGTAAAATTAGTGGGTCAAATTGTAACGATATTACAATTTTAACTGATTACCACCTTCGAGAAAGGATTAATGGTATGGAGTTAGCCAACCAAATCTCCACTATAAAACGCCGTTCTAAAGTGTTAATAATGAGCGCAGACGAGTCGGTAAAATCAAGCGTGTTAAAC
>JAHPYY010000086.1 GCA_019058515.1 Promethearchaeota archaeon | reverse complement strand
CGAACCACTTACCTGTCCATGCTCTACATTAACGATACTGACAAGCTAAGCTCTAAGTCCTATACCGGACCGTGGAACGAATTAGTACCCATCAATGTAACCTACAGGGATAGCAGAACCGATGCCATCCTCACGGGTGTCTACGTGACCATCACCGGCTCGGGTATCAACCAAATCTTAACTCTTTTTGGAAATCAATATGTTACCACGATAAATACCACCAAGTTAGGAGTTGGAGTAAGTTCATTACTAATTTCAGCTACTAAAGCAAATTACACCTTCAATCCACTCCAAATATTAATAACCGTTGAAAATAGAACCACAGATATGGATATTGAATTAAAAGGTAATCCATCCGATACTGTAACGGTTTCTTATGGAGAAGTATTGAATGTTACCGCATTTTATTTAGATAACAAATCTGGAGATTTTCTATTTGATGCGGAATTGCAATTAAGAAAGGGAGAAACTATTATTGGTAAATTAGAAAAACATGAATCTCTTAATCAATATAACTATTCCCTTTATACAGCCACTTATTTACCAGTTGGAGTACACTTTTTAACCATTTCAGCTCAAAAGGCAAACTATTCCTCTCTGTCAAGTGTTATTACAGTAATTGTTAATGAAATTCAGACTAATTATAGTTTGTATTTTAATGGAGAGAACTATACTTTAGATAAAACATATACTATAACTGTAAACCAAACATTAAATATTAATCTAACATATTTCCGACAATCAGATTTTTCTTCAATCTCTGGAGCTACAGTTGATATAAATGGTTCGGATGTATCTGAATTTTTACTTCCCTATGGATCTAACAACTATTCAGTTGCCATAAATACTTCTAGATTTAACCAAGGTTCGAATTTCTTAACGATTTACGCCCAAAGATCAGACTATCAGCCACAGTCAATTTCAATTGTTATTAATATCGTTCAGGTGCAGACAAATATATCTTTTTATGTAAATCAAACCTTTCAGCCTAAAGATGTTACAGATGTTATAATAGAGTTGACACCTTTAGACATAGGGGACTCGTATAATTTTACGGTGTACTACGGAGAAGACGATTTTGGACCACCAATCTTGATTGATACTGATGTTAATTTAACTGGAACAGGATTCACTTGCAAACTTAATCCCATTGGAAACACTGGAAACTATTCGATTATTCTTAATTCCACAGATTTAAACTGGGGGGTTAATTATTTAACTATTTTAGCCCAGAAAGCAAATTACGAACCGCAAACGCTGACAATTAAAGTAGAAGTAGTTTCTAAGGAAACCTATTTAGACATCTTCCTTGATAGAGATAACAGAACGCTAGAGAAAGAACTTGGAATATCTGAAGCAGTTGCCTGGAACGATAACATTAATATAACTATTTTATATGAAGATATTTTTGGTGCTCATATAGCAGGTGCTAATGTTACTATTGAAGGTATCGGATTTAATGATAATTTAACTGAGACAGGTAATCAATACGAGCTTATTTTAAACTCATCCAGACTTGGAGTTGGAGTTATTTATTTAACAATCAATGCCGAACAAACTAACTATGAAGCCCAAACAATAATCATAAAAATCCAAGTGGAAATTAGAGACACCACATTTAAAACCTTCGTTAACGGGATCGATAAAACCGTGGAACAATCTTACAAAACTTCCTATGGCGAATTAATAACCATAACAGTAGTATATAACGATACAGACCGTAATGAATTTATCTCAGACGCTGTGGTATCTGTCAATGGAACCGCAATATCTTCTTTAATTGAGAAATTTGGGAATACTTACCAAATTACTATTAGCTCTGCGACGCTGGGTACAGGGATAAGTTTTTTAACCATCGACGCAATAAGAGCTAACTACACCTCTCAAACTATCGTGTTAAAAGTTCAAGTGGTAATTAGAGACACCACGTTTAAAACCTTCGTTAACGGGATCGATAAAACCGTTGAGCAATCCTTCAAAACTTCCTATAACGAGTTGATTACTATATCGATTGTTTACAACGATACAGATCTAAATGAATTTATCTCTGATGCGATTGTGTCCATCAACGGAACTTCGGTGTCTTCGTTAATTGACCCTTACGAGAATGCGTATCAAATTACGATAAACTCTGCCACGCTCGGTACTGGCATAAGCTTTTTAACTATTGAAGTTTCGAAAAGTAATTACGAAACTCATTCCTTGGTAGTATCAATCGATGTAATCGAAAGAACCACTGATTTCTACTTAGAGATCAATGAACTCAACAAGACTCTCGATAAGTCCATAGAGGTCCCGATTAGAAGCCTAATTAACGTCACCATAAGTTATTTAGATGAAATTACAAGTAATTTTATATCTGGAGCCACCGTTAGTCTCATTGGAGAGAATCTATCGCTAACATTAACAGAAAATTCTACTCTAAGACAATATTCTGTCTTAGTCAATAGTACCGATTTAGATATCGGCGTAAGGTTTCTTACAGTAACCGCCCAAAAAGTCAATTATGAGTCGTATTCCGCTCGATTGCGGATTCAGGTGAACCGTATAAGGACAACTATCGAAGTAGAATCGGGAAACGAGACGATCAACACATTACCGGGAGATACGGTAACTATAAGCGTAAGTTTGCACGACCTAGATTACGGAGGAGACATAGAAAATGTGACAGTTACTTATAGCGCCGATTTTGGTCAAGGTGAACTTACTGATCCTGATGGTGATGGTGTTTTTGAGGCGGTGTTGACAAATGTTCCTGAGGGAACTTATCAAATAACCATCTCGGTTTACGCTGACGATGATTACGATTTTGAGCGTATTAGACTTACGCTTAACGCAATTAGACCTCCCGAAAATGTGTTATTTTTCCAAGTTTTAACTTTTGTCGGTATTGGAGCCGCTATAACAATTGGAGGGTATCTCATTGCGTATCAGAGAGTACTGCAGTATCCTGTCTCTGTAAGAAAAATTCACAAATTTAAGAATTCCTTGAAGAAGAAAAAGGCTCCTCCAGTTGAAATAACCACAAGAGAAGCGGCGTTAGAATCTTATTTCAAGGGAGAGCTTGGCAAAGTGGGAAAGAGCATAGAAGATAGAGAAAAATTGAAAGCTAAAGAAAAGCTCAAAGAAATTGAATTACCAGAGCAAAGAGAAAGTCCCACCGACATTTCCACACCTGGAGAAAACGGCGATTCTCCTACCAAGAAAGACTCTAATCAAAATACTTCGTAGCCGAAAACTTCATTAAACGCGATGCTAAATTATTCTTTATTTTTCAGAATTTACTATTGAATTTTCATAATCAAATTCTATTCCTTATTTAAAATGAAAAATATAAATAGTGAGAATTTCATTAAAATGGTAATATCATTTATTTAATTATCAGTATTAATATACTTAGGTTAAGGGAAGTTAGCATCAACACAGTTATGAATTACAAAAAATAAACCTCATTTCGCTATTTAAAATGTCCTTGTACGATAACGTTGATACCAACATTCAGTTTATCAACATAAGTAGCCAAGATTTAACCTTGTTGGAGTGGAAGCCTCCACGCTCGTTTAAAAGTTTTGTGTTAGATCTTAACATTGTCAAAGCTTATGCTACAGACAATATCTTCTTTCATATTGATAAGGGAAACATGCGAATTGTCCATATTCGTAAGGGTAACATAATTTACTCCATCGGTTCGAATAACAACGTTCAATTTCAATTGCTTGAAGCGATTTTAAATAAAATTAACGAGGAATTTAATGAAATTTATGATATTAATGTTATATTCTCTTATGGTAATGTTACGCCTAATATGTTCAAAGCATTCAAACCTAGAATAGATAATATCCTTTTAAACATTAAAGAGCTCAATCTTACGATTAAAGTAGATGTATATTGCCGAGTGTGTGAAAAGCTTATACCCGTTTTAATAAAGAGAAGGACCATTGAAACAGCCGAGTCTTTTCCGGTACCAATTGTGTATATCCACAATGGACACGCGCTATTGCTTTACATCGACGCAAAATACGCCGTAAGGGGTCAAGAGTTAGTGGACATCACAGGGTAAGTGTTGTACTAATTTAAACTAATTTTATTTTAACTTTACGATTTAAAACGAGTTGGATAAGATAAAAATTAAAGCATAAATACTGTTAAAACTATATTATTAGTAAGATGGCTAAAGAACCTATAGAAAATGCCTCTGACCAAGATCCATTCTTCGAGGAGATTGTTAAGAAAACTAAAACAGGTATTACCTTTCCAAAGATCTTGAGAGAAAGCTTATTTGAGGAAAATGAAGATGTATTTTTTAAATTAGTTGTTCCTCGTGAAAAAGACAAGATTATCCTCGAATTCCTTTCTGAGGAAGAACTAGAAGAACAAATGAAAAAAACATCGACCTCAAAACCATCATCCGTGAAGCGAAGTGTTGTGAAAAAAGCTAAAGCCGTTAAGGATAGCGGTCCAATCTGGAATGAATATTTCGTGTATAATTTTGAAAGTCAAGAAAAGTTAAAACCGATACTAGAATCCGCTTATTACAAATTTGCTGAAAAACCCATTAATTTCGAAGACGCTATGGGACGTGTAAAATACGGTTTAATTTCTTTTTTAACTTCTACAAAAACGGAAAACGCAAAATTATACTTTAGCGTAATAAAGTTCCTGATTGACATTATTGAGAAATTTAATTTACCCAATTTAATAGATTGGATTTTCGAGAAAATCGTTCCAAATATCGAAAGCAAGTTCCTTTACGAACAAGCTCTTTTAGAGTTAGTTGAGATCGCACTTAAAATGAATCGATACGAGCAGGCAGAATTATTTATTTTTTATGTATTAAAAAACATAGACGAGTACGCACGCTCAGAGCTTTATAACATCTTTAATTCGTTCAAGGAGCTAGTTAAAAGAGTAAAGTACATTGAAAGAACACAAAAAATTGATGTACTCCTAAAGGAAAAGCTACTCGAATACGGTCAAGGAGTTGAGGGTGTGGACTATAAAATTCAAATCGTGGAATTTTTAGAAGATTTAAATTACATAGAAGCTGCCTATTTTCTTGCGAAGGAAATTCAAGTTAGTCTCCCTCCCGACTCCATGAAGTTAGAAGATGTAAGAAAATTAGTTAGAAGACTACATTCCACCCCAATAACAGAGAACAAGAGACTTTAATTAATTTTATTTATTCAATGTCTTCTGATTCTTTATCTTCTATTTTCTCTAGCTGATCTTGAATTCTTTTCGTCTCTTCTTCACGAATTTTTTGTTCTTTCTCTTCTAAGTGTTTCTTTTTTAATTCTAATTCTGCTTTTGCTAATTCTTGTTCTCTTTTCAGAAGTTCTTCCTTTTCTTTTAAAGCTTTTTCCTTTTCTAAGATTTCTTTTTCTTCAAGTAACTTTTCTTTTTCAACCAATTCCAATTTCTTCTTTTTAAGTTCTAAGTCTTTCTTCTTAAGTTCTTTTTCTTTATCAGAAATCTCTGCTTCTGTTTTAACTATTTCTTCTTCTACTCCTTTATTTTCAGCAGAATCGATTTCTTTTTCTATAATGTCATCAGATTTATCTATACTATCACCTTTATCAGCTATTAGCACTTGACTCTTTACGACATCTTTATCTCCAATTTCTTCTCTAGGCTTTTCTAGTTCCTCGTCCGAAACTTTTTCTTCTTCAACTATCTCCTTAATTTTGTCAATCGAAACGATTGATTTTATTAATTTATCAAGGTTTTCATTGATTTCGTTACTATCGGGATGTTCTTCTAAGTATTTAGTTAGTATTTTAGTAATGTTATCTGGAGACTGATTACCCATAGCCTTTAAAGCCTGCGTAGCTTTTGCTACGACAAAATCTTTATCATCTCCAAGTTTAGAGATAACTCGATTTACTAATTCCTTCTCGTCGATTTTCTTCTCTCCCGCTGCCATGAAGATTAGTAACTGCAAAAACGCTTCTTTAACATTGGGATCGTCGGATTCTAATAATTCTTCACTAAAAGGAAGAAATAGGTCGCTTTCATTTTCACAAATTGATTTCAACTGTAAAAGAAAAGAATATCTCAACAGAGAGTCACGTTTAGAAAGGTTTGCCAATAAGGAGGGTACATCAATGACTATATTTTCAATAAGAAAGCGGATAACGGTACGACCTCCGTGCAAGGTTAAGAGAGTCTCAATGATATTTTCAAGCAATGCTAAGTACTCATCTTCGTGAGATTGGTTTAAAATGACAGCAATTTTTTGTACCGCTAAGTCAATTTTCCCATCATTAACTAGATTTTTAATGAAATCCATTTGGTCAGAATATCTACTTATATCGGTCAATTTTTTCCTTCACCTTTATTTTACCCATATTACATAAAACTCGTTGTAGATGCGATTAATAAAGTTCAAAATTGGTCTTAAATCTCGATATCTTAAGGGAGTTTGAATGGCTTTATCCAAACTATTATTAATCGTGGTACTTATTAATAATTTTATTTTCAAATTATTATTTTTATCAAATCGTAACCCAATTTCTCTACAGTATTGTATTAAAGCTTCGATGTCACCTGAAAAACTCTTCCAAAAGTAGTCTAGGTTCGGATTAAGCGTAGGACCTAATCGATGGGGGATCATTTCTACATCCGAGAACAGTTCGATAGATTCCCCTTCAATTTGCTTGTCTAATTTAATCTTAGATATGATATCGTGTGTTATCTGAATTGTCATTTCGATAGAATTCTGTTTCTTTACCATTTTAACTTCTGGGAAATAAATGTTTTTATATACTTCAATAATTGTCTTTAGAAGTTCCAAGTCATCTATGTTTTCCCTATTCGCATTACAAATGACATAGCCTTTGTTTATATGAATTACATGCAACCTTTCACCAAATAGAAATACAATGTAATTGAAATTATCGCTTATCTTATACAAAAAATTTTCTTTTCTTTTATATATTCGATCGTCAAAGATCTTTATAGCGTCCTCCCAGTTTTTAAACGAAATAAACTTATTTAACTTTCTATAGTCACCGTGAAAAAATATATCAAGAAAATCGACCAAATAAAGAAATGAATCGCTTGGTTTGTAAACTACTGTTTTCCCTCTGAAATCCCGCTCAACTACGCCTTTCAAAACGCTGTAACAAAACTTTGGTAAATCATCAGCTTTCAATCCGTTTTTTACTCTAAGTTTAAGAAGAAATCTTCTTGAACACATTGGAGTTAATGTACAAGAAACTCTATCCACTTGGCATTCGTTAAAACATAGATCGTTAACTCGTTTGATTAATAAATTTAATAACTCTGACGCATCTTTTTCATTGTTTACATTTTTAAGAAATCGTGAAATATGGTTTGGAGTTAACGGCAAATTTAGCAGTAGTAATTAAGTTAGATTTATATTTAAGTTATATTTTCACAAACTCTAAAAATTAATTATTTTTAAATTTACCTCAACCTACGGAATTCCTATTCACTCGGGATTACTTAAATCAAATTTAAAAAACAAAAGCATATTATTATAATATTAGAGGAGTTTTGAAAACTTACCTCTTAATAAATAATACCATTTCTTTTTAAGATGCTTCGTCAAATACATATTTTTCATAAAGGAGAGCGAGTATTCTCTCACACTTATGCGCTAGGGTTAGCTAAGGAAGATTTAAGCAATGTGTATAAAATCATAGAAGATTATGTCGAAAATCCTATTCCTGGTAAGACCTTTCACAAACCAATTGGCTCTAATTACCAGATTTTTCACCGTGGAAGCGGAGTTTTATATTTCTTGATAATAACAGATATTACTGATTCAATAGATTACATGGATAAAACCTTGAAAACGCTTTTTGTAAAGTTTAAAGAGCGTTTTTCCGATCCTAAAGCGGTTAAAGAAGAAAGTGGTAATAAGGACGAGTTTTTAGAATTTTTAAAAGATTTACAAAAAGAACTCCACTCCAAAATTGCGATAGCTGGTCCGGTCAATTCGGGTAAAACCACGCTTTACAATATGTTAAAGACGGGGGAAGAGAGGTCATTAATTAATTTTGCTCGAATATCCGAACTTTCAATCGAAAATCTTAGTTTTGATCTTTGGGACTTTCAGCTCAAGGATAATTTTTCTCTTTTATGGAGTAAATTTTTAGGCGGAGCGGATTTAATCATATTTATTTTCGACGCTTCGAATTATAACTTAAAAGTAATAAATCATTTTCTTAATTTCGAGAAAAAAGAAGGGCGATTTTCGAGGTTTGTTTTGATAGCAAATAAGATTGATTTAGTGAGTGAAGATGATATCAAAAAAATTTCAAACGAATTGAATAACGCCGAATTTGCTAAATTATCTCTAACTAGTCCAAAGGCGAGATCAAATGCTTATCAAATCCTACGAAATTCTCTCGGATTAAAAAGAAGGTTACCAGAAAACTTCGAAGGATTACTAAACGAAGCTGAACATCTTGAATCAGAGAAAAAACTCGTAGAAGCAATGCACAGATACAAAGATCTCATCTTTATATGCAACGAATATCAGGATTATTCGTATATTCAGAAATTTGAAGAAAAAGTTAAGTTACTCCAACAAAAAGTGGAAAAACAAGTCGAACGAAAAAAAAAATTCGACCGAAAGCGTAAATTTAAACCACCAACAAAAAGAACGTTTACAACTCAAGTTTCTGTAAAGACCTTACCTAAAAACGGTGTAAAAACCGAAAAATTGCCAATTTTAAAGGAAAAAAATGCTTTTTCCGGTAAGCTTCGACCATCAGATTTTAAAATTAACAAAAACCTTTTAAACCACTATTATAAAGAAAAATCTGAAATCAAAAAAATTCAGTCGATTCCTGCTAATATAAAGAAGAAACAAGGCCAGGAACCATCTAATGTATTTAAAACAGGTTCTGATGCCGATAAAAAGGCAAAGTTCGAAGTAAACGAAGCTAATTTTGAGGAAATGAAGAAAATCCATGGAATTGTAAAATTACTGATGCAAGTAATAGAAGAAAGAGGAAGTAAGCTAAGTGAAGAGTTGTGTGAGTTGTATATTAACGAGCTAAAAAATTCGCTTCAACGTGAGCTTAATTACGATGACTTAGAGTTAGCTGCTGATTTTTTTATAAAACAAGAAGCTAAATTTTAAAGTCGTATCAAACTTTATAGAAGTTCGTAAGTTATTTCAAAGTTTCTTACTCTAGAATAATGGTGGAACTTTTTCTCGTTAGGACTCATTAATATTAAATCTTTAGGATTACTAAATTAAAATATTATGAACGCTTTAAAAGAACTTCATGAGATTTTCTCTGAATTAATGCGACTTAGATACATAAACGCGCTATTAGAATGGGATCAGGAAGTAAATATGCAGAATTACAAAACCTTGGAGGGGAGATCAAAACAGGTTTCTTTGATAGAAAAAATAGTACACCGAAGATTAACTTCAGAAAAAGTCGGGAAGCTACTAAATGAAGTAAAAAATCATTCTAACCTTACAGAAGTGGATAACGCAGCCATAAGAGAAATGCAAAGAGAATACGATTTAGCCACGAAATTACCAGAAGAATTAGTTGTCGAAATTGCTGAAACGAGTATATTAGCAGCTCAAAAGTGGAGGGAAGCACGAGAAAAAAAAGAGTTCACCATTTTCGCTCCGATGTTAGAGAAAACTGTAGAGCTACAGAAAGAAAAAGCAAGAAAGCTACAAACATTTCCCGATCTCTATTCTACATTAATTGATTTGTACGAACCTGGAGTAACTTTCGATTGGGTAAACAATATTTTTAATAAAGCGAGAAATACTTTAAGAGATACCATCAAAGAACTCAATTCCTCTTCTGACAAACCAGACCAATCAATACTAAGAAAAGAATACGACCCTGATAAGCAATTTAAATTAAGCTTCGAAATTATAAAAAAACTCAATTTTGATTTAACGATGGGAAGGCAAGACCTATCAACGCATCCTTTTACGACCTCATTATCTTCAACCGATACGAGAATTACCACAAGAACTAAGAAAGATTTTCTAAACGAGTGTATTTTTGGTACAATTCACGAGTGTGGCCATGCATTGTACGAGATGGGATTTAAGGAAGAATATCACGACACTATTTTAGCGAATGGAGTTAGTATGGGAATTCACGAATCTCAATCGAGAATGTGGGAAAATTTAGTTGGGAGAAGCAAAGAATTTTGGGAATATTGGTACTCAACATTTCAGGAATATTTCCCTGAGATATTAAGTAATTATCCATTAAAGGAATTTCACAGGGCTATAAATGTAGTACAACCGTCCTTTATAAGAGTAAATGCCGATGAAGTTACCTACGGATTACACATTATCCTTCGATTCGAAATTGAGCGAGATTTAATTCACGACAAAATATCTATAGCAGATTTACCTGAGATTTGGAATAAAAGATTTGAGGAGTTATTGGGAATAGTCCCGCAAGATGATGCAGTAGGGGTCTTACAGGACATTCACTGGTCAATGGGAGCAATTGGTTACTTTCCTACTTATTTCTTAGGAAATTTATACGCTTCTCAAATATACAATGCTGCGTTAAAAGAACTACCCGATTTACCTCAAGACTACAAAAAGGGAGACTTTTCAAGATTACTTTCGTATTTGCGAGAAAATATCCATCAACATGGAAATGTATATCAAGCAAATGAACTAATTCAACGAATAACTGGAGAAGACTTGAATCCGGATTATTTTCTAAACTATATCAAAGATAAATTTTACCCCATTTATGGCTTAAAATAAAACTGGTATTTAGTTTTCTTTTTTTTCTTTTAAACGATTTAACCTTAGAGTATCACGTGTTAAATTAAATCAAATTTATATATTCAGCGTATTATATTCTAATAAGAATTAGTACAAATAATAGTAAAAATTATAATCTATGTCCGTAGTAAATCAAATCAACCTGAAATTAGTTATTCTTGGGGACGGGGGCGTAGGAAAAACATCCTTAGTATATTCTATGATTGACAAAGAGATTCCAGAGCGATACATGCCAACTATAGGCTCCAATATAATAAAACAAGATTTCCCGATTAATGGTACTGAATTTTTTGTAAGAATTAACGCGTGGGACATCGGAGGGCAAAGAAGCTTTAACCCACTAAACCCGGTCTTTTTCTCTAATAACGATGCAGCGTTTTTAATGTTTGATTTATCGAATCCGAAAGAAACAATTAAAAACCTCCAAGATGTGTACTTAAGAAAGCTTCAAGAGAATTCAAACGAGTGTCTAACGTTTATTGTGGGTAATAAATTAGATTTAATTGAAAATAAAGGTGAATTAAAAACAATTCTTCAGAAGCTTAAATTACCCGAATTGCCAATTCTCTTAATTTCAGCCAAAACAAGAAATTTCGTAGACAAGGCGTTTGATCTTTTAGTTTATAGCTATTTAGAAAGAACTGAAAATGATTCTGAAGATATTCAACTAAGCGGATTAGCCTCAAAGTTTTTACAATCGATTGGGAAGTCCGAAGAACAGTTAAAAAGCGCATTGATAAATTTAGAAGATATTGAAACTCTTTCTATTCAAAAACTAAATACCCCAGATATAGTTAGAAAGGTAGTTGAACCCATAGAAGTTCCTGGTCCTAAACCTTCAGTAATTTTGGATAAATTAGAGAATATTGAAAATATTAAAATGAAAATTCAAGAGTCGTTTAATCTTAACTTAAAATCCTTGGAAGAATTAGTCGAAAATCTCAAAAAAACTCCAATTGAGAAACTCGTAGTGTCAGTTGATAAGGTTTTAGAGCAAATGAAGTATTATCAGGATGATTTCCGACAAAAACTTGAGAGATATTTTAACATAGAAAAAGAAGACGATGAGTTCCACAAATTTATGTTCGGATCGAAGGAAGAAAAAAGATCTTAATATGTTAACAGGTTTGTGTAGTTAAAATAATGAAGATCGACAAAAAGGAGCAGGTTCTTGGTAAGGATTTGCTCAAAGTTGTAGAAAGAATTGAAAAGATGGAACAAAAAAGCGAGAAACAGTTAGCAAGTTTTGCCAAAAGAATAGACAGTATTGATGGGAAACACATTAATAAGAATATACAAATCAAGGAGGAGTTCTCATCAGTCAACGGTAAATTATCAGAGATCCAAAAACAATTGAAACTAAACATTAATTCCATAAACGAGACTATTAAAACCCAAGAAGAAATAATTACAGACATGATGAAAAAGTTTAACGAGACGCAACTAAAAGATAAAAATCAGCTCCTCGCAGATATTGAATCTTTGAAAAACCAAATTGATGTAATGAAAATTTCTTTTACTCTTAACGAAAAAAAGTTACAGCAGAAAATTAACAAAATGATCCAGGATGAGATCAAGAAAAGCGTGAAAACTAAAGAAACCGAAGTACTCATGAACATTTGGATTTCGGAACTAAAGGATATCGTGAAAGACTTTGACGCGTTGAAGAAAATGCATCCTAAGGAATTTGAAATCAAAATAAGCGAAATATGTAATATAATAGATCTTTTTAAAATTAAATTAGCAAAATAAGCTAATATCACGTATTTTTTTTTAATTTAGGGGGCGGTATGTAGACCGTTCTCATTCCTTCGAGCAAAGATATCGCTCCTTCGGGACAAGCTCGTGCGCACACTCCACATCCTATACACAGTTCTTCTTTTCGGTCTGCCACACCCCCGTCGAGTAATTCAATTGCGTCCACGGGGCAATTCTCTACGCAAGTTCCGCATCCCGCGCATAACTCGGAATCTATTTGAGACAGATAATTGGTCGAATTGATGATCGCTGACATACCGCTGCGCCACCAATCAAACATCCCACAGCAACATTTACAACAGTTACACACGCTCGTCTCGTCTTTATAGATATCTGAGTGAGGGTGAAACGCTTTATGAACTAATCCGTCTCGTTCGGACGCTTTGAGAATCTTAATTGCTTCTTCTTTAGAAATAAGTCTAGCGAATCCTTGTTCGCTAGTGTATTTAGCTGATTTCCCGAAAGTAAAGCAATTTTCTCGTAGACTTGTTTGATTGCACGGATTACCTAATAAATCTTGGTGATGCCTGCAAAAGCAATGACCTACGGCTATATCGTCGAACTTGTTGACTAACTCCTCTACTCTCTGCATTGGCAATATTTTCTCCGGAGGTACATCAATCTCTTTGTTTACGGTTATTTCAATGGCTTCTCCATTGGATCTACTTCCTAAGTTTGGAATCGTGCGGTCAAAGGGAGGCAAATTTTGAAAAATAGCTGGTACAATTATATCGTACTGATCCTGGATGAAATTAGTTAATCCCTTAAACAATTCGGAAAATCGTTTAGCTAATCGTAGTTCTTCTTCCGTGTAATCAATCTTTTTCATAAACAAATATTCGAAAATTCCCACCATAAGTAAAGGCATCAAGCGGTATACCATTATTCCTTTCGAATTAGGCTGGTTGAAGATTAAACCAACTTTTGCTAATCGATTTACGCTTGCTAATATTTGCTCGTCTGACATTTTACTGCTTTTTCTGAGTTCTTCTATAGTTTGCGAGACTTTTCGTCGAAACGACATTATAAAATCCAAGTCTATTTCGTCTATAACACTTTGAAGGATTTCAATAAGTATATCATTAATTGGAAAAGGGAACGCACCAGCCTTGATTATGATCCTGGCAGCTTTTCTATATTTTTCTTCTGACATTGTTAGTTTCGTATTTGATTATAAATATAATACATCGTAAAATTATTTAAAATTTAAATGGTTTGTAGGAATTACGTCGCAATTAGGGCAAAAAAATCGCTGAAAATTTGGGATGGTCTGAAAGACATTCTCGAAACTGATTATTCGATTTATTTACCATAAAGTTATGTTACGATGCGGAGAGAGGAGAGAGCTAAACTGAGTAAACTTATTATGTAAATATTGGACTCAGAATTTTATTTATAAAAGGATTTATATATTTGTTACAAAACAGTATCAAATACTCAAAAAAGAGGAGATAAATATCGTGAGCGATCCTAGCAGCATTGTCAGGTTTTATCTTAAAAATAACATCCCGTTCTTAGCAGGAAAATCCAAGAAAAAGGAAGAATTTTACTTGATTGTACACAATGTTAGTCCCGATTATTTGCCTCAAGTAAAGGTATACTTAACCGGACCTCCGCAAGTAAAAATTTGGACGAAATTGGAAAACTACGGAGGAATTAGTCGAGGTAAGCAGAAAAGTAGATTATTCCAAGTTTATCCAAAACAAGATGGTATCTACACTTTAAACGCCCAACTAATATATAAACGAGGGGAATTGATGAATTTACCCATCGAACTGCGAGTAGGAAGCGTCGAATCCTTCGTGAAAACCCCACAACCTGTTTCTGTCCCACCAACTCAACCTATAGAAGCCCCTCAACCTGTAGTATCTAAGGCTCCAGTCGTTGAGAAAAAAATCACTAAATGTTCTTATTGTAATTCACCTTTAGAACCGGATTCAAAATTTTGCTCCGTCTGTGGAGCTGAAATTGAGGAGCAAAAAGCTCAAGAAAAAGTAGAGACCTACAAGTTTTGCTCTAATTGTGGTGCCAAACAGCCAGCAACTGCACTGTTTTGCGGCGAATGTGGAACTACCCTTTAATTTTTTCTTTTTTCCATTTTTCTTTAAAGTCGAGGAAATGCACTTAAATGGGAAATTAACCTACTTATTCTAAGTTATTTATATTTCGATTGACTTTTTAGTAAGATAATCTAAAAACTGGACTCCGAATTAATTAAAAGTTTAACTCATCCAGACTATAATAATACTAATAAATTTGGATTAACAATTGGATAAAAAATGATATTTCCAATCGTAAGATTTACCAATCTAACTAAATCATATCGTGATCTTGTCGCTGTGAATAGTATTAACCTTGAAATTCATAAAGGGGAAATACTAGGATTTGTAGGTCCTAACGGAGCCGGAAAAACGACCACTATGAAAATGTTAGGAGGTTTAATCAAACCTACATCTGGTCAAATAGAGATCTATTCCGGAAATGATACCTTAGTAAATATGAAGGAAGTTCCGTCTGAACTATACAGAAGGTTTGGTTTCTTGATTGATATCCCTTCCTTTTACGGACAAGTTGTTCCAAAAAAAATACTTAGTTATTATTGTAAATTACTTGGGCTTTCTAAAAAAAAAATAAACGTATTAATAGACAATTCACTCGAAATAGTCGATTTAACGAGATGGAAAAATAAGAAAATCAAAGAATTTTCAAAAGGTATGGTACAACGTCTAGGGTTAGCACAAGCCATCGTACACGATCCAGACATTTTGGTACTAGACGAACCTCAAACAGGTTTGGACCCTGCAGGACGCATTCAAGTCAGAAACATTATAAAGAAATTAAAAATGCTTGGAAAAACGATTTTTCTCTCTTCTCACATGCTTTACGAAATATCGGAGATATGCGATAGAATTGCAATTATCAACAGGGGAGAAATCATTGCTGTCGATAAGTTAATAAATTTAGAGCAAAAAATGACAAAGCAAGAAATTACGGTTGAGTTGTCAGAACCTGTTAACTCGAGTAATATTGATAAAATCTTGAGTATTATGTCTGAAAAGGTGAAAGTTTTTAGCGGCAATGACAATGGATCACCTGTAATATACGATGAATCTATTCCGGGGTTTCATATTTACTACGACGGAAAACTCACTTCTCGGGAAAAGATTCACAAGATAGTAAGCTCAGAAATGGATCTTCCGATAATTGGTTTTAGCAAGGTTAGAACTTCTCGCTTGGAGGATCTTTACATAGAGCTAGTTAAAAACAATAATTTTAAGTATGAACAAACTACAAACAAGGTGGGGCGATAAAGGAATGGTGTTAGAATTAGAGGTAAAGAGAGTTATAAGTTTGACTCAAATTTTTGAGATTTACAAATTTGAAATGTTCCTTCTAAAGAAACGATACTTGTTGCTTTCGATTTTTAGTCTAGCTATGTATAACATAACCGCATTGGTACTTCTTTTCTCATCTATTCCCACTGCCACTATGTTTGTGCAAATAACAATTGGACAAATAGGTTCAATTTTAGTGTTACTAACTCTGTTCTTTGCGGGAGGTATCCTTGCTGACGAATTTGATAAAAAAACAGGTCTAACTAATTTCACTAAAACCGGAAGAAATAACTTTTTCGTCGGAAAAACCTTAACCGCATTCACGAGTGTATTAATCTGGTTAGGGTTTCCTTTTATAGAAAACATTATCTTTTGTTTAGCGTTATTTCAGCAGGTACCAATTGAATTAATCTATTGGTTTGGATATTATTGCTTAGTTGGAGGCACATACATCTCAATATACCTACTCTTTAGTTCTTTGTTCAGATCTGGAACTCAAGCAATGTTAATGTCGTTCTTCTTCGTAATAGGAACGGCTGCAGCTTTTGGCATATTTATGGCGTTTTTAGGATTGCCATATTATTTCCCATTATATGCAGAAATAGCTGTAGTTCAGATCTTTGATCCTTCAACTGTAGACGGTGTTACTGTCATTGACATTAGATATGTGATACTCATGCTTCTTGCGTATCTCGTTCCAAGTGTAATATTAGCTTATTTTAGGTTCAGAACGCGAGATCTTTAATTTTTTTTTTTAATTTCATAATTTTCAAAAAGAATGATTCAAAGTTAATTCATTTAGGAAACTTAACCTATTCCTCGATTGAAAGATTTATATAATCTTATGTCAAGATATTAATCACCTATTCATTTCAGAAACATAAAGTTTCTAATAAAGGGGATTATTATGGAAGAATTTTTAGAAAAACCAAAATATGCTAAAAAAGAAGATATTGATAAAGCTATTGGTCATATTTTATGGGGTAATAAAGGAAAATCGTTTTCTATGCGAAGATTAATCATGGGCTTTACGAAGAAAAGGTTGGGAGGTAAGAAGAAATGAGTGAATTAGACCAGTTACTCGAGGCTGTCATAGAATTAGACGAGGACAAGTCATATGAATTAGTAAAGAAACATCTCGATCAAGGAGTAGATCCAAAGAAAATTATCGATGTTCTTAGGAAAGGAGTGGAAGTTATCGGAGATAAATTTACTAAAAAAGAATACTTTTTAACTGAATTGGTTATGGCAGGAGAAATATTCCAACAATCTGCCGCAATTTTAAAACCTCATCTTACCGTAGATTCTAAAAAAGGAAACAAAGGAGTTGTTGTGGCAGGTACAGTAAAAGGTGATGTTCACGATATCGGTAAGAACATCTTTATTACACTGCTCGAATCTGCTGGCTACAGGGTATACGACTTAGGCGTTGATATCGCTCCAGAATTGTTCGTAAATAAGGTTAAAGAAACAAATGCGAAGATTGTAGCGTATTCGGGATTACTTACTGTAGCGTTAGATTCTATGAAAAAAACCACGAAAGCTCTTAAAAAAGCGGGATTGCGACAGGGTATCAAAATAATTATCGGCGGGTTACCTGTAGACGAACTATGGATGAAAGAAGCGGGAGCTGACGCTTTTACTGATAATGCGTTTGAGGGTGTTAATATTGTTAATAATTGGATGTCAGAGAGGGGATAAATTTGGAAGAATTCGAGCCTATTAAAGAAGAACCCATGAATTCGGTCGAGAGAATAATCACTGCTTTAAATTTGAAAGAACCCGATAGAGTACCAGTGTGGCCATTAATAGATTTTCTTCAAGCAGAGTACTTGGATAATGTGACTGCTGCGGACATGTTGCAGGATCCGGAGAAAGCTCAATACGCTATGGAATGGATATACCACAAACTAGGTGGTTTTGATATCGCTATGGCGGGTGGTGGAATGTATATGCAGTATATTAATCCATTTCCGGATATGTTTTCCGTATACTATTTGGATTGGCAATTACCTGGAAGAAAACTACCTGTTAATGCTTCTCCCCAGCTAAAGGAGCGGAGTTTAGCTGATCCTTTTCTAAAAGCCGAAGACTACGATAAAATTCTTGATGAAGGATTTTTTTGGCTTGCGAATTTCAACAATGCCAAAATGAGCGACATGATGAAACTAGCAAAGATTGCCCCTAAAGTAGTTGAATACACTCAAAAATGGTGGAATCATTTTAAAGTTCCTACATTTAACGACGGAGCAGGAAGTACAGTGTTCGATATCTTATCAACATTTCGAGGAGCCACTAATTTTATGAAAGATCTATATAGACATAAAGACAAAATAATTGAAATTTGCGATAAATACACAGATGATTTCATCTTAATGGGCGAATATGGAATATCTCAGAGTCAAGGAAAGACAATTCTAGTTGGAGGAGCTAGAGCTAGTGCTGATTTCATGTCAATTAAAATGTTTGAGGAAATGTTTTGGCCTTATTTCAAGAAAACAGTCACTCGTTATGTTAACGACGGTTTTATCGTCCAAATGCATATGGACACGGATTGGACTGACCGACTTCATTATTTCAAAGAACTTCCTAAAGGAAAATTATACCTACATATAGACGAAAGAACCGATATTTTTAAAGCAAAAGAAATATTAGGCGATCACCTATGCATTCAGGGCAATATTAAACCTTCTATGTTTAGATTAGGTACTCCAAATCAAATTGAAGAAGTAACTAAAAAAATTATTGATGGGTGTGCTGATGGAGGGGGATTATTTGTCGGATCTGAAATACCTGATAATGCAAAACTCGAAAATGTTAAAGCTATGATAGACACATGCAAAACATATGGAGTGTATCGCAAATAGCCTTATTTTCTAAATAGATGATTTGTCTTTTCAAATTACTGCATCTTATTTTTTTGATAATATTAATAATTGGATAATAAATATATCCTAAATTTTTTGAATAGATATTATCTTATTATTATCATCTTATAACTTTTTAAAATTTAAAGCGAGTGGAGAAGTTATGGTAAATGTTTTGATTGTTGGGCACGGAGCCAGAGAACATGTAATTGGAGAAACATTGGTGAAGTTTGGAGCAAACATGTTTTCATATATGAGCTTTAGGAACGCGGGATTAGATAATTTAAGTAAAGGGAGAGTAATCATTAATTCTGAAACTGATTTTCAGGACATTATAAAAGTCTGCCAGGAAAAGCGCGTAGACTTCGTCGTAATTGGGCCAGAGGCTCCTCTTGTGGTAGGGATTGTAGACGCGTTAGAGAAAAAGGGAATTCCTTGTATTGGTCCTAGCATCGAAGCTGCTCAATTGGAAGGTTCTAAAATTTTTGCTAGAGAACTTCTCGATAAATACAAAATATCTTCTAATTTAGTGAGTAAGAAATTTACTTCAATGGATGGAGTCAAAGATTACATAGATAAAATCGGAGTAACGAATATTGTTGTGAAACCTGATGGATTAACTGGAGGAAAGGGAGTTAAAGTATTTGGAGACCATCTTAACACCAAAGAAGAAATGATAAATTATTGCAAAGAATTAGTTGATAAAAAAAGTGCATTTTTGTTAGAAGAAAAAGCAGAAGGAGAAGAATTTACAATACAAACTTTAATCGATGGTAGAAGAGTTATAGGAACCCCAATTGTTCAAGACCATAAGCGTGCGTACGAGGACGATCAAGGTCCTAATACTGGCGGAATGGGTTCTTACTCAATGGAAAACCACTTGCTACCTTTTATTACGCAGGAAGATGTGAATAACGCCCTTAGTGATATGAAAAAAACCATAAAAGCGCTGAAAAAGGAAACTGGCGTAGAGTTTAAAGGTTTTCTCTACGGTCAGTTCATGAAAACAAAGAATGGATTAAAATTAATTGAGTATAATGTTAGATTAGGAGATCCTGAAGCTATGAATGTCTTACCTTTGCTTGAAGACAATTTCATTGATATTTGTTATGGCATCATAAACGAAAGTTTACCAAATCACATCAGATTTAAACATAAAGCGACTGTTTGTAAATATCTTGCGCCTGAGGGATATCCAGTATCTCCTAAAAAGGACGAACTCATAACAATAAACCACGATAAATTAAGGGAAATTGGTGCCAAGTATTATTACGCATCGGTTTACAGGAAAGAACGGGAGGTGTACACTACGACCTCTCGAGCAATGGGAATATTAGGTATCGCAGATACACTCGAAGAGGCAGAAAAAATAGCGGAGAAAGGGGTGGGATTTGTTGAAGGTAAATTATTTCATCGAAAGGATGTAGGGACTGAAGGTTTACTCCAAAAGCGAATTGATCATATGGAAAAAATAATGAAAAGCTAAAATAAATAATTTTATGGAAAAAATCTTCATAACTTATTTTTTCTTCTTTCGGAAACAGTATATATATCAAAATAATCAGAATAACTCAAGCAAACTTGTTTTATATAATATAAACAACAACTTATAATAATGTAATGATTAAACTTAATCAGGGATTATGGATCATCAACGTCATAATAAACTCTTCAATAATTTAATTAGAGGTTTATTTAGCGATAATTCGCAAGAACGAATAGAAGCTGCGAACCAATTGGGATTCTTGAGAGATGGGCGCGCCACCAACATGTTATGTAGAGCATTGAAGGAAGAAAAATCAGAAATAGTTATAGACAAAATTATTGAAGCTATGGGAAGGATTGGAGACCCAAAAGCGACCCTTAAAATTTTAGAGGCATTTAGCGACGAGTTAAAGAAGAAAAAGACGAGTAAATCGCGAGTTAAACTGTTCATTGAAAGCTTAATTAATCTTAAAGATAAAAGAGCGTTGGTCCATATTGGAAAATTCATTGATAGCGAAGACGATGAATTAAGAGAACTTGCAGAACGAGCGTTCGATATTATTGAACCTAGGTGGAGGAAGTTACTACAAAAGGAACAAGAAAAGCGGAGTTTTCAGGATATTTTCAATATAAAAATGTAAATCAAGCAAGTTTGTCATCCTTCAAATTAAACTTTTGATAATACTTAATTCCTTCCAATACACGCCTTCTTCTCTTTAAATTAACGATAAGGCATACTGAATTCAATGCTATTAAAAGAAATAAAAACCCTGAAAACTGATAAAAAACCATGGATAAAATCGCTTGGATTAAAAATGGTATCGATAGTAAGGTTAGATATAGAATTCTGTTTGCTTTCCACTTCGATCTCTCTACAAAATCTTCTTTTTTTAACCCCGCATAACAGGAACAACACACCAGTGGGAGTTCAATGTTATATTTGTCTTTTATATATAATTTTTGCATTATTGTTATCAAAAGGTCGATTCTATTTCCGCAAAACTTGCATGGAAATTCGTTAAAAAGAATTCTATGTCTCTCAATTTTGTCTATCTCCGACTTAGGAAAGAAACATTCGTCGTTTTCGTAATGAGTGCAATTCAAACAGGTTAATTCTCGATCAACCTGTCGTTCTTCCTCTTCTTTTTTACCTGGCTTTACAAAATAAGCGTAATTCGAATGATATTGACAAATTACCCTTCCTTTGTGGTCCACTTCGAATGAAGGTTCTATAAAACTCATCGACTATCTCGAATTTACCTTGTACCTAGTAAATAAATCAGTTTTCAAGTTTTAAATTTAACTGTTTAAAATTTAAAAAAACGTCGAAAAGATTTATTAGAGTAATAGCTTCATTATTATGAAAGAAAGAAAACTCTGAACAATTTTAGACGCTATGATAGATAACTGGTTAAGTGGCAGGAAAATTAACGAATTAATAGAGAAGTTTGTAATGAAAACATTCTATAGACGGGTAACTGCTAATCAATTAACTTTAGTAGGATTAGTATTTGGACTTTGCTCGGGATTATTCATATATGTTAGCAGTGTAATAGCAAGTATTCCATTATTAATCCTTTCAGCGGTGTTAATGGTTATTTCTTTTATTATGGATACATTTGATGGAGCGCTTGCTAGATTAGAAGGCCCAACTATATACGGGGGGATTCTTGATATGTTTTGTGATCGAACTGTAGAAGTGGTAATTATATTATTGTTAGTTTTAGCTAATCCTGACTTACTATTATGGCCAGGTATTTTTTCAATGGCCTCAATAATTCTTTGTATAACGATTTTTCTAACCTTAGCTAGTGCTGCTAAGGAATTTAATTTAACACAGAATGGAAAACTTTTGTATTACTCCCGAGGGATTATGGAGAGAAGCGAAACATTTCTTTTCTTATTCGTAATGACTATCATCGAACCGCTTAGAGTAATATTGCTTTGGATCTTCGCTATTTTAGTCTTTATAACCGCAATACAGCGATTTAGGATAGCTTATATCATGTTTAAAAAAGGAATTAGAGAATCGAATGAGTAAGGAAGGAAACCGGGTACGAAGAGGACCAAAATTCACTTTAGGAGAGTTAGGCGGAAGTTTAGGTGATTGGGGCACATTAGTTCCCTTTATTATTGGGTATGTTACCATTGTGGGATTAAGTCCCGCGAGCATCTTTCTTTGCTTAGGTATGTCAAATATTATAATAGGAATTCGGCATAACCTTCCCTTACCGCTTCAGCCTCAGAAAACGATTGGTTCAGTAGCGTTATCTCAACAGTGGACTCCAAGTCTCGTAATATCGACGGGGTTTGGAACGGGAATAATTTGGATCATATTAGGTTTAAGTAAAAAATTAAATAAAATTGTGGAAAAGATCCCTCTCATTTCTGTGCGCGGAATTCAGCTTGGTTTAGGATTAATCCTTGGTTGGACTGCTCTTTTATTTTTAATAGATAATCTTCTACTAGGAATAATTGCATTGTCTATTATTGTATTGCTTATTAAAGTCAAGAATGTACCTTCTGCTGTGATCACCACTGGATTTGGTATTTTCTTCGTCTTTTTTACCGGAGCAATGAGTATAACGGACTTTACGCTATCTCTGCCTATGATTGATTTTAGATTACCCTCCATCTTTGATTTATTAATTGGGATGGTAGTTGCAGGAATAGCGCAGCTGATTTTAACACTTACAAATGTTATGATTGCCACGGTTACACTCTTGAGAGATTTATTTCCCGACGAACCTAACTCTGTTGATGCTAACACCCTCGCAATAAATATGGGAGTTATGAATGTTACAATTCCCTTTCTTGGAGGGATACCATTATGCCACGGTTCTGGAGGATTAGCCGCTCAATACGCTTTTGGAGCTCGGACGGGGGGCTCTATGATATTAGAAGGGATAATGGAGCTTATTTTAGGGCTTTTTTTTTCTGAAGCATTGTTAAAATTGTTTACGGCCTTTCCTATATCGATTTTAGGAGCTATGTTAATTTACACGGCAGTGTTGTTAGGATTTGTTGCGTTTAAGGAAACTGAATTCAAGTTCATACCTGTAATCATCGTATCAGCGTTAATCTGTTTTTTCATTAATATTTCTATCGGATTCATTGTAGGTCTCGTTCTTTATTATGTCCTTAAGAAAGTTTTAACAAAGTGTAAACGCCAAGAAAAAGTCAATACTGATTAAGATCTATACGATATTTATTTATTACTTGTTTAAACTTATCTTTCCAACTGAAATCGATTAAATTTAAAGCGCTAATAATTTCTCTCCTCAATAAATAGTCGTTTTTTGCAAGTAATTTCAACAAAGTTGGTATAGAGTCAATAGATCGTAATTCTCCTAATGCTTTGACAAAACCTCGCGTTAAATCGATTATTTCTTCTCTTCTTAGCGATCCACAAGTATCCAATCTCTCGATGCCTTTTAACAATAGCTTTTCTAATGTCTCTGCAGTGGTTAACGCTTGAAGAGCAACAAAAGCGTGGTTCCACAAATCTAAACTTGAAAGAGAGAGATTTCTTAGTATGAAGGGGATTGATTTAGTACTCTCGATATCACCTAAAGCTTGAATTATTTTACCTCTAACTAATTTGTCTTTGTGATCAAGAGATTTTATTAAATTACTTTCAAAGTGACTATCTCCAATAATTGAAATCGATTCCGCAGCCTCTATGATCATGTACTTATCTTCGCTTAACAATTGGTTATTTATCGCGAACACTATGTCATTGTAAAAATTTTTCTTGGAGATATACGCGGTGAGCAGTCTAATTGCTGTTAACTTCACTTCCATTTTAGACTCGTTGTTTAAAACCCATATCATAGGTTGAATCGCTTTTTTATCGCTATAATTAAATGCTAAAAGCTTCGCAGCTTCAATTTTTACTTCAGGATCTTCATCTGACACGAAATACGATTCAATTTCGCTATAATGAGTGTGATCCCCAAATTCGTTTAAAATCTCAAGGATCTTTATCCTTTCTTTTGAAGTTTTTGCAAGCGAATAATATGAATGAAGTTGTTCTAAAGCTTCGTTTCTGTCCAACTTATCCAAGTTATTTAATAATTGCTTAAAGACGGGCAAAATAATTTTTTCAGATGAATTAATTTATTTGCATGTTTTAAATTATTTCTGTGGATTTAAATTCAATCTCTATTTTCTGAAAAAGTTTTAATCTAATGAAAAATTACAAAATCTATAGAGTTCTTGAGTTTTTAGTTCTAAAAATTCAAAAAATGCAAAATAAACACCGATACAATAAGGATTCACTATGACTTTAAAACCAGATGCGGAGCCAATCTATTCTTTCGTTAATAGATGCCCTTTTGAAAGTTCCTGTATACTACCAAAAAACTTGAATTTATGCAGTTTTCCAATGTGTAATGTTTGTTCAGAATTTTCCTATAAAAAGCAAAAATTAAAGGGCACCAACCCTAAACTCTAAGATTTAGTCTGCTTTTCACTTTTTCTATTTAATTTTTTTGCTCTTTTAACTAACCATTTATCTAAAATCGCTAGTGCTTGCGAAGTGGCTTGATTATACATCGAAATATTACTATTACATGCAGTTTTATACAAATCAGAAGTTCTTTCAGTAATCTTCGTATTAATATGGTCAAAAATCTGATCTGCATTGGTAGGATTATTTATAACGGAAAGGGCTAAAATTTCGCCTGCGTTCGAGACAAAATCAGGAACTGCCACTATGTTTCTTTCTTCGAGAGTATCTATCGTCCCTTCGGCGTAGGGAATGTTAGCTGCAGAAACAATTGCTTTGCATTCAATTTTATCGATATTTACTTTATTGATTACATCTGGTCTAGCTCCAGGAATTAAAATATCTACTTCTTTGAGTTGACTAGACATGTCAAACAATTTTTCCTTAGATGTTCTTATAAGGTCTTTACTCTCATAATGTTCTATTAAGAAGTCTCCGTGAATTTTTCGCAATTTTAACAACTTATCGAGATCTAATCCATTCTCATCCAAAATAGCGCCGTGTAAGGTAGAAATCCCAGTTATTGTAAATCCAAAGTCCTTAAAACTCATCGCAATTGCCGTTCCAACCTTACCAAATCCCTCTAGGATTACTCGCGGTTTGTAATTTTCCTCACATCCTAACAACTTCAAGAGACTCGTCATGCAAAAAGAGACTCCATACCCCGTAAAAAGTTCCTCTATTGGAATTCCCTCTCGAAATAAACCGATCCTTCGTGGTGTTAGTTCAGGCTTTCCTACAGAATGAAAAATATATTTAAGATCGTAATCGTCGGTTCCCATATCTGGGCCAGGATAATACGAGTTTGTTTTTATTAAAGGCGACAACAGTTCTGCAAAAGAGGACAAAATTGTATTTCGGTTCTCGCTGAGTGGATTACCGCAGATCGCCGCTTTAGCTCCACCGCAGGAGATTCCATAGGTGCAAAACTTTAAGCTCATTGCTCTCGCAAGCCTAACCACTTCCATTGCTGTTACATCTTCAGCGTATCTTATACCTCCTGCAGGGATTCCAAACGCTGAGTTATCAATAACGAGATATCCTTTTAAATTGGTATCGGGATTTCGAAAAAAGAGTATTTTCTCTGGGCCATACTTATCTAGTTTACTTTCTTCAAGGTTTAAAATTATATCTTCACCTTAGTACTAAAGTTTGAGAAAACTAATTTGATCTACAATTATTAATTTGAAAATAGATTCTATTATATAGATCTATCGAAAAGATCATATATTAAATTTTAAAAAAAAAACAGAGGGATTTGTAGAAGTCCCGCTGCCAAGATATTTTAATTAAAAACTAGTTGGTATAAAATGATATCGAAAACAATGGTATTTAACAGCATCATTTTGACAGTCACAATCTTTACTTTAATCATACCTGTAATCTCTGCAGATGATATTCTATGGCCTGTAGAGAAAGGAGATGTTCTTAATTACGAAATGGACTATAAACTTAACGAGGAAACTCAGATTAAAGGCAACATCCTCTTTAACATTGAAAGTATTGGAACAGACGAGTTTGGATTTAAAAACGCCCTAACATACAGTATAACTACAGATTTTATTGTTGACATTAACAATGTAGAAGATGTATTCGCAGATCATCACGATACCACCGGTGCGTTTAACTTCTTGAGATTTAAGTTTTGGGGAGTTTACATTATTTACAACATTGAAGGACTGGAGGAGATAAGAGCTTACTGGCAAGAATACATTCAGGAACAAACCGAAATCGGAATTGAATTAGGAAACGGGTTTACGGGCAACGCGAGCGATACGGGATATTCCTATAGAACCAACACCGAAGCCAAAGAGTTTAGATACACTGAAGATGGCATACTAACTCTGTTTGATTATAGATTCTCGTCTGAAACGCGGTCTTCATTATTGAGATTAGCACTCACTGAACCTACATCTATCTCAGGTTATAACCCCTTTTGGATGGTTATTATAGTTAGTATTGGGTCAGTATTTATTTTAATCAAACAAAGAAGGAGGGTGTAAATATGGGAATAGAAGATTTGAGCACCTTCGAAATACTTCATGGTACATTTAGTTTAATATTTGTGGTTATTTCGGTCATAATTGGCATCAGAATTTTAGCTAAATACAATCAGAATAAACAAAGCGTATTCATTACTGTCGGTTTATTTCAAATTTTTCTAAGCTCTGCTTGGTGGGGTCCGGCTTTCTCAATTCTATCCTATTTAATATTCAACTACGCGTTTCGACCCTTTTTATTTCTGTTGCTGAACAATGTTTTTATCCCCGTTGCGTTGATATGCTGGATATACTCCTATACAAAAATGACTTCTACCGCTTCAAAAAAGAGATTATTTCTGATTTTCGCGCTAATTTGCATAATTTACGAGGCTTTTCTAGTATTATTTCTCGTTATCGATCCAGATATTATTGGAAGAATGACAGAAATATTTTCCTCTCAAAATAATTACTATGCATTAGTATTCCAAGTTTTTGCGATAGTCACACTTTTTGTAACGGGGATGATGTTTTCAAGAAAATCTTTACAATCTACTGATAATAAAGTCAAGTTAAAAGGGAGATTCTTACTTTTGGCATTCTTATCCTTCACTATTGGAGCGGTGGTAGAGGCGATCGTACCCAAGATTTCTTTGGTTATAGTAATTACGCGATTGTTATTAATTTCAAGCGCATTTGAATATTATATGGGTTTCTTTTTACCCGATCGCATTGCTAATTCACTGATTAAGGAGTAAGATACACAATAAAACTTCGTTTTTATTTTATTTTTATTTTATTTTAATTAAAGTAGACAACTCGTACAAAGATATAATAGTACCTATGGATACTTTTATTCAATTGAGTGATTCCATCTTATGTATTGTGTCTTAATGTAAAAAAAAATGACAATAAATTCTGAAACCAAGTTTGAACTCTCTAAACTAGTTTTAGACTTGTTTGATGCGATAGTTTTTTTTACTGATTTAAGTCCCAACTTTATTATTTTGGATATTGTTGGAAACAAATTATACGAAAATTTAAATTATCACAAGGAGGAACTGATTAATGCTTCGTTTTTAAAACTAATACATCCCAGAGACATCGAAGCATTTAAAAATTACATTTCAAATAAATACGAAAAAACAAGCAAGCAATTCCGTATTAAAGATAATAATCAGATTTTCAAACAATTTCGAGTGAAAACCGATCATTTTTCTTACAATTTAGGCGGAGAATCTCTCGTTTTTCTTGTATCCTTCGGAGAAACAAGCTCGGAGTTAGAATTAAAACTATTCGATGCTGAAGAGCGACTAAAAAAGTTGGTAGAACTAGTACCCGAGATTAGGTACTGGCAATTTCTTCAACCGAATGAATATATAAATGTAATCGAGAAGAAGAGAAAAATCTTTGAGAATGTTATTGATTATCTCCCCCAATATTTGTTTTGGAAGGATATTAAACTCAATTATATGGGGAGCAATCAAAAATTTTCGAGGATGCTAGGATTATTAAACCCAGAAGGTATTATTGGTAAGACGGACAACGATTTTGAGTGGGCGGTTATCAATTTTGATATGATTAATCTTAATGAAAGAAAAGTTTTGAAAGAAAAGATCCCTCAATATAGAAAAATTGAAGCATGGACTCTCCCAAGTGGGGAATTGGTAAATTATGAAGTGAATCGGATCCCATTGTTAAATATGAAAGGTAGACTTGTCGGTTTATTAAGTACTTACGAGGATATTACAAAGCAATTAGAGATAGAGAGAATAGGAAAAGCCTCTGAAAGAAAATACAAATCTATGATTAAAAACCTAGACATAGGATTTATAAAAACTGATTTAGATGGAGTTATATTAGACCACAATCCCGCATTAAGCAAGATATTAGGATATCCCGCTGATCAAAATCTGATTGGATACTCGGCTTTAGATTTTTGGGAAAATTCAAATGATGTTATGGAGTTTTATAACGAACTTGTTAAAAGCGAAGTATTGAAAACTTACATAAGTAGAGGAAGGAGTGTAGATGGAAAAGTACTAATTTTAGAATCCAATTCTCATTTAGTAAGAGACGATGAAAACAACATTATCGGGATCGAAAGCACAATTTCAGATATCACTGATAAATATTCTCTTGAAAAAAAGTTAAAGGAATCTGAAGAAAAATATCGTGTCATCACCGAAAACTCAAGCGATTTGATTAGAGTCTTGGAT
>JAHPYY010000085.1 GCA_019058515.1 Promethearchaeota archaeon | reverse complement strand
ATAATATACAATGTTTAGTAAATAATTTTTCTTAATATTTATCATAAGAAAAATGCTTTTAGATTAAGTAAATTTTGTCCCGAGATTGCAAATAGAGCTTTAAAATGTTTGAAACCTCGTTTTTAAACAGTCGAAAGGTGAGATTATTTGGATCTTTTAGAGAGAATCGAAAAAATCCTGAGAATGTCTTCTGAAAAAGGTATTAAAATAGCGGTAGCAGAATCGTGCACGGGCGGTTATATTTCTCACATGATAACCAATATTTCTGGTGCTTCTAACATATTTGAAAGGGGAATTGTATGCTATAGCAATGAAGCGAAAATTCAATTATTGGGCATTGACTCTGGTGATATCGACGAACATGGTGCCGTTTCAGAAACCATAGCGTACCAGTTGGCTAGAAATGTAAGAATAAACTCAAGTGTAGACATAGGTATTGGCGTTACTGGAATTGCGGGACCTACAGGTGGAACTGAAACCAAGCCTGTCGGATTGGTTTATATTGGTTATTCCTCGAAAGTGTTAACAAATGTTGTAAAAAGAAACTTCAGCTGTTCACGAATAGAGTTTAAAATGAAAGTATTACGCTGCGTCCTGGATATTTTCGAAAAATTAATTTCTGAAGAAAAATCATAAATTTTAATCAATAACAGTTTAAACACATGAATGAGTTTTTTTGATCATTCCATATTGAAAGAGCTTTCCCAATCCCAAAGGCGGAATTTACGGTAAAGAAATCTTCAAAACTTAAAAACTCGCGACAAACGCTACATATTCTTGATAAAATTGAATCAATGAAATGCCTATACTTAACAAAAGGATTTGAAATTCTTTTGGGTACAATTCAAAAAACGATTTCCATACTCTAGTTATGGATCTACTTTTCAGATTTAGATCGAAAGGGATTGGCGAAGCTTCTTCACTTTCACCCCTGGATTTAGTATTAACCTTGCTTATGAAATCCAAGTTTCGGCTCTTCTTTGAATGTATCATAAAAGTTTTATTTCAAAAAAGTAGTAATGTAGTCTAATTACTATTCTCGATGTAATTATTTAAACAAAAATTTTTATACATCAAGCTAAGTGAGATCAAATTTATAAATGCCTAAAGGTATTTTACTTTTAGATTGCTGAATTAATATTAGAGTTTAATAAAAGATAAAAAGTATAAAGTTATTTAGGGATGGTTGTTAGAGAAGCTGGCTTGTTATTTCGAGGGTTTAAACTCGTGAGTAAAATATATTACCAAACTGGTGTAATCCAGCTAGACGAAGATGTGAGAAACGCGTTATTAACTGCGTTAATAGGCTTTGCTAAAAGTGCGTTTTCAACGAAAAATTTGGAATATTTCGAGGGAAATAAGTTTGCAATCGCATTTATTGAGGATAAAATACAACCAATGGATAGTATTGAGCTAGAAAGCTTGATGGCATACGCTATTTTCGATAAGGAAAAGAAACTTGAAAGTTATGTTGCTAAAGTCCTTCAACCCTTACTTAAAGAGGTAATCTTTCAATTTAAACAGCAATATGGAATGGAAAATTTATCAAATGTATCAAAGTTCAAAAATTTTGAAGAAAATTTGCAAAAAATATTTGGCATGGAGGCTAAAAAATTAGAAGATAGATTGCATGGGGTTTTTTATTAAACTAATTTTAAAATGTAAATCTAAAAAAAAAATAGTAACCAAGAAAGCAATAATAAAACTATTTATTAAGAAATTAGAAAGAGTTAGGTCTAATTTAAAAGTTAGACTTCCTCTCCTCTTCGTTTAGCCTCTATTTCTTTAAGATCTTTGCGTTGTACTTTACCTACTAGAGTTTCTGGTAACTCTTTTCTAAATTCTATAAATTTCGGAACTTTATAAGGTGCCATGTTTTTGCGACAAAATTCTTTGATTTCATTTGCCATTTCCTCGCTCTCGTTAAGCCCATCCTTAAGTATGATGTAAGCTTTGACTGTTTCACTACCAGGTAATTTTGGGTTGGGGATTCCGATAATTGCCGCTTTTTCGACAGGTTCGTATTCAAATAATACATCTTCCAATTCCCTTGGATATACCTTGAAACCACTTACATTTATCATGTCTTTCTTGCGATCCACGATGTAGAAATACCCATCTTCGTCCATCTTTGCAATATCTCCCGTTAAAACCCATCCATTTTTGAGTTGATTTTCGGTTTCTTCGGGTTTATTCCAATATCCTTGAAACACCTGTGGTCCTTTAATCATTATTTCACCTGCTTCTCCCTGTGGAACTACTTTGGTATAATCGTCAATATCTACGAGTTTAAACTCAGTATCAGGGATTGGCATACCTACTGACCCTATCTTTCTTTCACCTTGAGCTGGATTGCTACATGCTACAGGAGAGGTCTCAGTCATACCGTATCCTTCAAGTATTTTACCCCCTGTCCTCTCTTCGAACTCTTTCAATACTTCGGGGGGCATAGGAGCGGCACCAGTGTTACATATTCTAATTGATCTGAGGTCTTTAGCGTAATCCTCTAAATCGTCTCTTTCAAGCAATCTCATAAAAATAGTAGGTACACCAGGGAACATAGCAGGTTTTGTTGCCCGGATAATTTCAAATAAAGTTTTGTGATCTCGTGCATCAGGATTTAATGCGATTGTCGAGCCATTATAAATCAAAAGGTTCATGCAGACTGTTTGTCCATATATGTGGAATAACGGTAGATTAGTGAGTCCTGTATCTTTTCCTCTCTGAAATTCGCTTCCAACCCATTTATTAGTTGCGACACAATTCGAAACGATGTTGTAATGCGTTAACATCGCTCCTTTAGGTAATCCTGTCGTACCGCCTGTGTATTGTAAACAAGCAATATCTTCTTTCGCATTAGTTTCAAATTTAGGAGGATTTGGTTTCGTATTTTTAATTAAATTTAAGAATTGTGTGGTTCCCGCGATTTCAGGAGGATTAGTAGGAGCGTTTGGAGCGTAGTCTAGCATATTTGTAATGATAATTTGACGTAAGCGCGTTCGCTCCTTTATAGCGTTTATTTTTTGCAGTTGATTGTCCCAAGCAATTAAAATTTCTGCGCCAGAATCGTTTAATTGGTATGCTAATTCGTGCTCAGTGTGAAGAACGCTTACACAGGTAGCGATACCTCCCGCCTTTAATATCCCATAATAGCTAAAGATAAATTGAGGAAAATTGGGGATCATAATTGCTACTACATCGCCCTTCTTTACACCCATATTAACTAAAGCTGTTGCGAGTCGCTCAGAAATATTTTTAAATTGCTTGTATGTAATTTTGTTTTTCATGAACCAAATTGCGGTTCTCTTTCCAAACTCTTTCGCCGATTGATCCAGAAATTCGTAAATGTTCATTTCTGGATATTCTAAGGTAGCGGGTACTCCTTCTGGATAATTCTTAAGCCAGGGTTTTGATGCGTACGGATTTTCACTCATGTTTTTTTCCAATTATTTTATTTTACAAATTATTTTAATATTTTCCAAAAATTATTTATTTTTATTTATTGTTTTCGGTTAAGCTGTCTACGGCAGTAATTGCGGATTCACAGACATAGTCGCACTTATCGTGAATCAATTCTTGTAATCCTTCAATTACTTCTTGAGTACTTGTTCCTATTTTTCCTAAAGCTTCAGACGCTCGCCATCTAACGTCAGGTTGTTTGTCTTCTAGTACAGAAACCAAAGATTTGGTGGCTGTTGATGCATTTGGACCAATATTTCCCAATGCTAAGGCAGCTTCTCTTCGAATATCGCTTTTTGAATCGCTTAAAGCCCCTATAAGCCCATTGATCGCATCATTTGAGTTTTTGCCAATTTTACCTAAAGTCCTAGCTGCTTCTGTCCGAATCTTAGCATTTTTATCACTTAATTTCTCAAGGATTGTAGGTATAGCACTTTCTGCATCAGAACCAATACCTCCTATAGCGGATATGATAAGAATCCTCATTTTGGTTTTTGCTGTCTTTAATAAAGAAGTTAGGGTTGCTAAAGCAGGAACACCAATGCTTCTTAACGCATCTACAGTTTTTCCCCTTACACCTTCTTTACTATCTCCAATCATATTAGCTAAACCAGTTAATACCTTAGGAGTCGCAATTTTTAACTCTCCTAACGCATCTACACAGCTCTTCCTTACATCGGGATTGCTATGAGTTAAATGGCTTAGTAAAGTAGGTATTGTATCTTCTCCTATTTCAACGAGCGTGTTAACTACTCTATATCTCACTCTCCAATCCTCGTCTTCAAGAGCATTAATAAGACTTGGAATTGCTTCTTTTGATCCTCTCCCGATATCACTGATCGCTTGAGCTGAGGCTGTTCTAACTGTCCACGACGCATCTTTTAAGCCCTTCATTAAAGCGGGAATAGCCTCGTATGCTTCATTGCCTAACTTTCCTAACGAACTAGCGGCTTCAGTCCTCACATCTTCATCTTCATCTTTTAAGGTATCGATTAAACCTTCAACTGCGACTTTAACCCCCTTACCTATTTTTCCTAAAGATTCTGTAGCGGCTTTTCTAATGGACACTTCTTCATCGTTTAATAGGTTTGAGATTTGAGGTATTGCATTTTCTGCTAAGGATCCAATTTCACCAAGAGATCTAACTGTTTCTCGACAAACACTCCAATCGTTATCCTCCAAACAAGCCATTAAATCTGGAACAGCTTTTACCGCACTTTCACCCAGTTTTCCAAGGACATGGATAGAATTAAATTTTACTGAACGAATATCGCTCTTTAAGTTTTTTATCACTTCATCAATAACACTCGAATCTTTTTCTATCCGAGTCAGGACTAAATCTATTCTTGCATCTCTTAGTAATTTTTCTAACGGTGCTGACATCTTGGTTTCACCTCATATTCCTAAATATATTTTTTTAATTCTTGGTTCTTTTATCAACTCATCTTTAGTTCCCCGCATTTCGATTTTCCCTTCTTCGAGAACATAAATGTTATCCGCTACGCTCATAGCTAAAACTGCATCCTGCTCGATTAATAATATGGT
>JAHPYY010000084.1 GCA_019058515.1 Promethearchaeota archaeon | reverse complement strand
TGCCATACAATGATTGCTCCCCCATTACCATCACTTACAAGTTGAGGTTTATCTTGTGTATTGCTTGCGTTGCAAATAACCGTACCATTATACCTCCACTTTGGATGCCCTGTCGAGTTTACCTGTTGAGCGTAAATATCACCCAATCCGGTTCTATAATCCGTCCAGACGACGATTGCTCCCTCATCTCCATCGCTAATAAGTCGGGGGTTTCTCTGATTATTACTTTCGTTGCAAATAACAGTGCCATTAAGCTTCCACATTACATCTCCAGTCGAATTGATTCGTTGCATATATATATCGTTATTACTTCCCTCTCGTTTATCCTCCCACGCAATGATGGCTCCCCCTACTCCGTCACTAATAATATCAGGAAAGTTCTGGTTATTAGATTCGTTGCATATGCCCAATCCATTAGAAATCCATCTTACCTCCCCATTGGAATCAATTCTTTGAGCGTAAATATCAAAATTGGTTTCTCCTCTATTATCTTCCCAAACAATAATAGCGTCATGGTCTTCACATTCGATAGCTTTAACATCTTCTTGTTCATTATCTGCATCACAAATAGTTGTTCCATTAGGTGTCCACGCAGTAGTGAAAGATTCTCTCGGAATTTCTGCTTCGAATTTCATTGGTTCTTCTTGAAGTCGAGTCCTTAGAAAGTGAAATTTATTTTGTATCAAGTTTGTAGTAATAAATCCAGTTGAGAGTACGAGTAACAAAAAAATTAAAATATTTTTATGATGTTTTTTTACCATTAATATCACCAATATTTTAGATTTAGCATATTTTATATGTCAAATAAAATAATTCTATTTCGCTGTAAATGATATTCTAATTTCTTACCTATATAAATATTGATTTTTTTGTAATATGAGGATTATAACCCTTAATCAAATATAAATAATTAAAACTTATTACTAAGAAGCTATAATTTAAGAAAAGGTTATAATTAAAATATTACTATAAAATGCTTCAAAAAAAGGGTTGATAATTAATCTGAAAGAACCGAAATGATAAGATCTGCAAATAATTGCATGGCCTTCAAAAGTGTGTTAAGTTTATCTTGAGAGTCCTTATCAAGATCTCCCGACTTCATAACCAGGACTGAGATAATGAATATAATATAACAAAAGAAGAAAAATCAAGAGAAAGGGTTAAAGATTCAATTATTTACTTTTGATTTGTGTTAGCTTGTATGGATTGATTTAGTTGTTTTTCTTAATTTTAAATCGATATTCTTGCTACTTGCGTATTGATTGAACGCTTCTTTGATAAGTTTTGATTTAGTTTTGAGGTCCGTTGATTTAACATTCTCTTTTGCGATTTTTTTTTTCACCCCAGCAATTGCATCGTTTAAATCCTCAATGGAAAGCAAAGTTGTGGCTAAACAGAATAAGCTTTTTGATCTTCCCTCGTTATAGGAATTCAATAACATTTCAAGAATTTCTATGCGAGTGCCCTGTTGGACAAGGAAAGTTTCGATACCGTTTTGCTTTATCTCATTTAAATTTTGAAGACAGACTCTATGCGTAACAAATGAGTCTGCTTTATCCCATGGTTCTAGTTTTTCACAGGGAAATTGAGTGCAATCTGCACAAGTTTCAAAGCCGTGTTTTTTCAAACTACACGTTAGTATAGAGCATGAGGGGTGCTTACGAGAAAAGTCAGGTCCCCCACAACCTGGGCATTTTGAAGGTCCCTTTGTGTAATAGCGAGGACATAATCCACAATCAATACCACAGCAAGCAATAGATGGGTACTTTTTGGTAAATGTTGATTTCATATGTTTAACCTCCCATTAACATAATCAGTTATTATAAACATTTATACTTGTTTTGTCTCTAGCGACATTATTTGAATGTATGTATACTATAATCCGATAGTGCTTTAAGATTTAAATAGCAAATTTATAAAGTAGGTTATTTATCCTTTTATTGTGCAAATCTCATTTGATAAGGTCACAGATGTCTTATATATACAGCTTTTTAAGAGAAGGTTAGGGAATCTGAAGAGGTTAACGAAGGGGTCATTATTGACTACGGGAGTACAAGAAATATAGTAGGAATAGAGATTCTGAATTATTCACAGCGTAAACTTAATCTTAATGAAATTATAAAAATGAATCCTGAAGAAATTATACCTGTGGGTGCTCAATGGTCATAAAATTCATTTAACATGCTTTGCAACAAATAAACCTTCGTCAAATTGATGCAATTGATAAATAAATACTATTAATCAACCAGATTAAAAAATAAATGATAAATATGGAAATATTTTAGTTCAAAAGAAGTTTGAAACTTATCTACTTTGAGTTTTTTACGCCATTAAAAAAGACACAATTAAGATTATAACTGCTTATGAAACTACAAAATTCGATAAGTGTCTACAAGTATAGGACTTTTAAAAAAAGGAGTAAAAAAGAATTAGTTAATTAGTCCGAATGTGCCGAAATAATAAGGTCGGCGAATAATTGCATGTCCTTAAGAAGCGTGTTAAGTTTTTCTTGGGAATCTTTGTCGAGATCTCCCGTTTTCATAACCAATACTGAAATTATATATTTGAAAATGTGTAATTCTATTTCCTTTCCTTCGTCGTTCCTTCCTCTAAAAGAAGCAGAGTCTGACATGAACACATTTTCCCTAACCGTGTTGCAGGCGTTTATGAAATCTCTCAAGTCTCCTCGCAATGTTAGCCCGCTACTCACTCCTTGGACGTTATGAACGATTACATTTCCAGATATATCCGCGATAATGATTTTAGCGTTGATTTCCTCCAAGTGTGTTTCTGCTTTTTCCACATGCGTTTTCAAATCCGTATAGGAGGAGATGAGAATATCCCTAAAAATTTTAGCTAATTTATCCTGTTCGTAAATGCTAGTAAGTTCGTAATTGAAGTCGTATTCGTTGAATATATCAAGGAATATTTCTTTAGCTTTTTTCACGTTAGTATCGAGAAGCTCTTTCTGGTAGTCTTCTACATCAAATTTATGTAAGAACAAGAATATCTTTGGTTTTTCGTTGTTAGCTTTATAAATGCCCAACAATCCCTCAAAGTACTCTTTGGCTTGCTCGAAATTGTTAGGATCGTGGAGATCAACAATAGGAATTAAAATATCCGTCCCTCTGAAGACCTCAGGCTTTTCCATGTACTCTTTTCGGTATTGCTCTTGGCCTCCAAAATCGAATATACCGACCTGTAATCCCAGAAACGGATTTAGATGATGAAAAAATAAGTTTTTTTCATTGTCTCCTCGTTTCATATAATATAGTTGGGCTCAGGTTTTTCGTATCTTCCGCTGATTTTTCCGCGAATGCTACTGAATATAGGCTGGTTTTACCACACCCGCCTAATCCAACTAAACTAATCTTAATGATAAATCACCTTTGCTTTAATTCGTTATTTAATCGTATTTGGTATTATATATTAATTTTATATAATTATTCACTTTATTTCTATATTATCAATTGTTATATGTTAGTGATTTAGCACTTGGAAATATTCTTTCTTAACTTCTTTCTATAATCTAGATATTCTTTCCAAAATTTTTTAAAATCTAAACTTAATATCCTTGATCTATAATGGAAATCTGTATGGATGAATTTCCTAAAAAAATATTCAAGAGTCTTATCTTTCAGTTTATAAGGATAATTGCCCCTAGGTAAAAAGAAATGGATATCTTTAATCCAATTATCATTAGTCATTCTATATTTTAATAATTTAATAGAATCATTATCCCAATTTTTCAATCTCTTTGAATATGTAAAATCATTTATAAGGCAAATTTGTTCAAGAATTTCCATATTATATATTGTTGTATCAAAAAGTTTCTTGGTTTTCACAATAGGGTGATGATGGTAAACATATGATACAGTAGTATCCTTATTTCTTTTAGGCATAAAAATAAGATTGTTAAAATCGTCACACTTCTTATTAAAATTTAAATGATGGAAACTTGCAGAATTCCCATCCTGTAAATGTTGATAAATATCATAACCATCATATGGACTAAAACCGAACATTTGAATATATCAAAATAATCTCCTTTAGTTATATTATTCTGAAGAATCTCAAATTTAAGTTCATAATTTGATTTTTCTACTTTATTAAAAAGACTCAACTAGTAATAAAAGTAGAATAAAAAAAAGATATTTAAGAAAATAAAAATTCTCTTATTTCCATTTGCGTTTTAAGTCTTTTCTCGTCATCTTTCTTACTTTATCAACAGCCCATACTACAAATTTATAGCATTTCTTGCCCCAAGTTCCACTCTCTTGATATTCCATAAATCCATTAGGATCACTAAAATCGAATCCACACAACTCTGCGCAAATCACAGAACCGAATTCGTTTTCAAATTCACTACAGTATTCTGATGCTTTTAAAGACGCAATCAACATTGTTTGTTCGTCCATCCTTTCGTTAGATCCCATTATAGCGCCAATTGCTGCACAAGCTCCAGCCACAGCCCCGCAGGCTCCTTGCCATCCTTTCTTAGATTTATACCCTCCAAAACCTCCCGCTAATGGAATTGCTATGTTATGAAAATAGTGATTATCAATTCCAAGTACATCTAAAACGCTTGTAAGCGTTAACTCGGCGCAGTTTACTCCCACTGTTTTTGTTGGCAATGTTTCTTCCAATTCCTGAACCTTTTTATCAAAAAGGGTGTTGTAATCTTTTTCAGACATGTTTGAAACACTTCTAGGGTTATATAACTCTTTAGGTTTTTTCTTTAATTTTTAAATGATTTGTTTATAAAAAAGATAATAGTTATTTTATAAATCCAATTAGAATTCCTTTTTTTCCCTGATAATAATTACAAAGAAAGATGAAAAAAAAAAAATTAATTAAATTTGAATATTAAATTACTTGGGTCTTCTTTAGAATTAAATCATAGATAAACTCAATATTCTTTTGAGGATCAATTAGGTTATATTCTATCCCTACTCTTGCCCTTAAAAGTGGAGGTATATGCTCCATATCGGAAAAGACTGGAATTATCGGTTTTTTCCATTGTACGAGCTGCCATCCACTCGTTTTCTACGAATTCTGAACTAATCGAATTCTGAGAGTAAACTAATATCATAACATCGCATTTTCCAACATATTTATTCATATACATGATAAAGTTATCCCCCGTATCTTCTTCGCAATATAGTATATCTTTAATGAGGTTGTATTTAGAGATTGTCTGTGCAATATCCTTAAATTAAAAAAAATTACTATCTCTTATAGAATAGCTAATAAACGCTAAAACGTCCCCTTTCTTCTTTAATTCCTTTTTACTAAGGATTTTGTCGTCTTCTTCATCTCCTAAATAAGTAGCCTGTTTGTCTAATTCATTTATGAAGTCCGAAACTGTTTCTTGATTTCTAATAAGATAATCGCCATCACCAATAAATCCAAACTCATCTGCCCAATAAAAGATTTCTTGTCAAAAGCCTCGTTCTCCATGAATTTAAAGGAATTTCCCTCGTTATAGAATTTTTAAGAAAAATGTCTTTAAAAAGTTATGTAACCCTAATAATTTTTAACGAGAAATCTAAAAAGTACAAATATATATCTCAATTTTTTTTATTGGCAAAGTTTAAACCCTGTTTTCTTTATTGAAATTGACCTGATTCATTTAGAACCTATTTCTCAATTTTGGAATAATGTATTCTTTTATTATCATAAAAAAAATGTATACGAAGTACTTTTTAGCACTCACAAAAGAATTCCCAAATCTCCTAGGAAACATTCTAATTGGAATTTCCTTTGCCTCGAAATGTGGTAGTATTTTAATAAGCATCTCTTGCGATACAGAATAATTACTCTCTAATTTCAAATTCGCGTACAATCTATTACTCATCGCTCTATATCCGTTTGTAGGATCTCTAATCCATTGTTTGAATAAAATTAAATAGATAACCGAAAGACTTCGAATAAACAGTCTTTTTAAGAGTGGTAGCTTATATCCGTGAAAAAATCTATTAGCAATTACAAAATCAGCTTTATGGTTTAAGATTGGATTAATTAGGGAATTGATGTAATATGGATCGTGTTGACCATCTGCATCGATTGTAATAACAATGTCAAACCTTTCGTTCTTACAGTAATTTAAACCAGTTCGAATAGCTGCTCCATATCCCATATTTTTTTTGTGAGTAAGTAAAATCACATTTAAACTGGAAACTATTTGAGATGTATTATCTTCAGAGCCATCATCAATTACAATTATTTCTGAACCTTTAGGGAGGTTTATTTTTATTTTTTCAATTATTTTTGGTATTATGTTTTGTTCGTTAAAAGCAGGAACAATCACAGCGATATGTGGTGAAGTAATTTTTTGCATCAACCTGGATAATACCTATATAATTAAGAGTTTTGAATCGATTCGTTCTATTCCAATACCCTATTCTTTTATCGATTCCATTTTCAATTGACCTACTTACTCCCAAATTTAATAGAGATTAGAGATCTAAAAAATTGCAATTAACTTCTTAAAAGAAAATAAGTATAAAAAATGTAAGGGTTTTATTTTGCAGGTTTTGGGGCAAATTTTAACGATTTAGAATAAATTTTACCGTACTCTTCAGCAATCGCTTCGATAAGAACGCTTCCTTCTAATTCATCGACGGGATAATCGATTTCTACCGACTCGTAGGGAAAAAGTTCCTTGATAGTTGTTATCCAAGGTTGTTTCTCGAACATATCTTCGACAGTAGCGACTCTGATTTTAATATCTTCCAACATGAACCCTATAGTATTTGAGATGGTAAGTTTTAGGAATTTCTCTTTTTCGTTGAGAGTCTTAGTAACACCTAACGCTTTCCTAGAAGTAAATAAGGTTTGGCTAGTGCTTTCTTCTGGTTTGGTCTCGATTCTTAATTCCTCGGGCTCTTCTACATCCTTAATAATAAAAACTTTTCGTTTTTGAATGTTATACTGTGTAACTTTTTTCATTTTACCTAGAAAGAGTACTGCGTTTAGATTTATAGCGTTGTAAGGCTCTATAGTTAAATACCCTTTTTTCGCTGCATCTTCAATGATTTCAGCGCCAATCCCCGTCCTAGCAAATACCGTATTTTTTTTAGCTCCGCTACCCACTGAACCAACGGATATATCTGCATTTTCCGCAGTTAAATCGGTACAGAACGAGCAGCTAGAACTTCTATATTTATGAAGCGAGCTAATGCTGTAAGACTTGACTGGTTCTTCTTGATTATCGTAGTACAAATGAAATTTCCCTTTATTGATGTCCATTTTATTCACTTTACTCAAATCGATACCGTCCTTTTCAAACATTGGATATAGAGTCTCAGGGGAGAAGGAATCCATGCAAAATAGTCCAATGGTGATAATGTTGGATCTCATAAACCATCGAAGCATTCCCGAAGGACTATCCATCATTTTCTTAACTGCGTCAATGTTACACGGTGTACCTACGAAGGCAATAGAACGAAAATCTTGTCGGATTGCGTCCATTAATGCGTCCACCGTTTGAGAGTGACAATATACTGAACCTGAAGCAGCTACAGCGTCGTCCTTACTTGTTATAATTTGGGCAGCGGGATACCAAGGTTTTTCGGGATTTTTCATAGTAACAATTGCAGCATCAATTAAATGTTCGTCGAAAAGATAAGCAAGTAGGCTTGTTACCGTCCCTCCGTCTTGCCCGCCAATAACCTCCGGAATGTTGGTATTTGCGACATAACCCGTCTTGAATTCGCCCATTAATTGGACGGGATCGGTTATAGTTCTAGGACACTGATTATAGCAAATTCCACAACCCGTACACTTTCCAATCAATTTTGGTTGACTTGTTACATAATCCCACTCGAGAACAGGACAGACCGCCGCACAAGTTCCACATTCAGTACAGATTCCTGTCCGAACGATCTCCTTCATAAGCATTCCGTAGCTATCTTTTTTTCCCTCGAGTTTTTTCTGAATATAATCGAACGAGTAATTATATTTAGTTGAAGCCTCCTCTTTTTCTTCAGTCATCCTATTCTTACAAAAGTTATCTTCATTTTATTTTATTATCAGATATTTTATGAAATAGCCAAAAGAAAAAAAGATTTATTAATTTGTATTAAAAGTAAATGGAGCGCTATTGTTATTTCAATATAATGTAGAAAAATAAATTTGATACGATAATCCAATTTTCCTCCTTTTGTATCAAGGTATTCGTCCGATGATTTTCACATTGATATGTAGCCCGAGATGTTTGATAAGCATGAATGCTAAAGCAATCAATCACGAAGATCTTCTATACACATCTCAATTTATGAACATTAGGAGTTACCATACAATATGGGCAGAAACAACATTTCTTCAAAATGCTCTCATATCCAGATTAAATAAAAAAGGGTAGTAAAAAGAGTTATAATAGTAGGGATCTTTCAGGCAATCTTCTTTATCCGAAACTATCAATCATGTTAATCTGTGGTTTTAGAAGATTACTTGTGGTTCAGGCTTAGAGTTCTATGTGGAAATAGGAGAAGTGGATTGGAAGATACAGGCGGATTCGACAGAAAAAAATGGGAACAAAATATATACTTCCTGCAAATTTACTTTTTTTTAGTTGAATTGTTCATTTTAAAATTTCTATTCTATTTAAAATATGGTGAAGGATGATTAGAATAAATATAATTCGCAAAATTGAAAAGAAAAGGGTGTAAAATTAATATTTTCGAAGAGTTCGGAATTTATTTTCTAAATACATACATCCTACCAGCAATATGCTGTTAGCGACAACTATGTTTACGATCAAGAGTATAAGGTAAAACACTTCGAACTCGTTGTCCCATGGAAAAGTTGATATTATTGTATAGAGTACCCGAGGAAATACGTAAACCAATATAAAAAAAAGAAACCAATCCCGAGACCAACTAAACCACTTAAGATAATTAATAACTTCCTCGAAATTTTAAAATTGATTGTTTTTTTTACCTCGTCAATACACTCCATCGAATCCACCATTTTATAGTCTAGTTGTTTGACTTATCTTTTAATAAGAAAGTAAACTATATAAAAAATTATTTTAGGATTATTGAATTAAAAAATTTTCCTTAGAATTTCGTTAAATCCAAATCTAAAAATCAATTCCTTCTTTTAAGAGTACTCTTACCTAATCATTTTCGTGAAATACTAATACGAGTAAAGTTACGCTCAGAATCAAGTAGCTTATGGTATCTGCGATAAGCTTAACACTGATCCTCTACCGTTAGATCTGCTATACTTGAGATATCAAATGCAATCCATAAAAAATTTTGATTTACTACACCGCTGCCAAATGATGCATCTGCTATAACATTAAAAATTATTGCTATTAGCAGAATAATAATGCTTATAATTATTTGCTTGGCTATAATTTAAATTTAGAGCAAAATTTCTTAGAAAATATCTTCGATCATTATTATAAAATGAAATCTCTTCCAATAAATAAAATAATCCCAATAATGAAGGATTATGCAGAATAGATAAAGGATTATTATATATTGATAATGAAGAGATATTATCCAATCACATAGAAAACCTAGGATTACTCTTTAATGAATCAAAAGAATTAATTATTTACCTGAGAAAACATCATATTATATTAGATTTGAACGAGGAACTTGAGATTAATATTTCTAATCTAAAATGTTTTTATAAATTATTAGATTATATTGAAAATACGGGTGTATTTTTACAACATATTGGAGACACACTAGAAACAATAATTGAGAACTTTGCTATGATTTACGATGTAAATATTAAACGTAATATTCCTATTGGCAAAACGGAATTGGAATTAATTATTTCTAGTAGAGTAGCAGCATATATTATTGAATGCAAACTAATTGAAACCCTACACTAAAAGAATTAAAAGAACAAATTGATAAATTTGAAAAAAAATAGATAGGTAAAACAAAATCCAGGAATCATGGGACTTCAAAATCAAAAAATTATACCACTCTTTTTTTCCATTTATACTATATTTCCGGAATATAAAGGGATTCTTATTTTTAATAATTTTATGTTACTACTCGATTTCTTTCTTGCATATTTCAAAATTAAAAAATTACCAGTAACTCAAATTAATTACAAGATAATTAGAATATTTAAGTAGATTGAAGAAGATCATCCAATAGATTTATCTAAAATTGATGATAACATACCTGATAACTCTTATCGGATGATTTAATCTTAGTTTTAGAGATTGATAAAGACTTCAATGAAGTAATAGCTCTATCATTTTTTAAACCATATCAAGTAACTATTGATCTTCATCAAAAAATTAGAGTTAAGTTTTATAATAATGTATCAAGATCCAGATTACATTAGGAAACTATACGAAAAAACTGATTAAGGAATGTGCTCCGGGAGGAGGTTATATTTTGAGTTCGGGACACAGTATAAATCCTGCTGTTAAATTATAAAATTATTTGGTAATGAGAGAAATGGTCATAAAACTTGGAACTTATCCTATTCAATTAGATTAGTGCTCAAGGTTTACGATAAAACGTTATACTTTGAAAGCCCACTCTCCATTGCGTATAATTGCTTCTTTTTCACCATTTTCTAATATACCATCAACATTCATCTTACCAGACCCTATCATAAAATCCAAATGAATACCACTAATATTACAGCCCGCGGCCAGAAGGTCATCATCAGACATGCTTGCTCCATCAACTATGCCAAGTCTTATACATTGACCGAGAGCAAGATGGCACGAAGCATTTTCATCTATTAAGGTTTCGTAAAAAATTGTACCGGTTTGTGATATGGGGGAACTGTGAGGGACTAACGCAACTTCGCCCAAAAAACTGGCTCTATCATCGCTTTTAAGTCGTTTAAGCAGAAATTCTTCTCCTTTTTTGGCACTTGCTTCTATAACTCGTCCTTTTGAAAAAGTTAGGCTAAAATCCTCGATCATTACCTCACCTACTCGAGGTTTAGTGGCAGAAACTACTCCTTCAGTTTTTTCTCTATGAGGAATCGTAAATATTTCCTCGGTGGGGATATTTACTATGTATTCAATTCCACCTTGAGTTTTAAAACTACCTGCCCTCCAAATGTGCTCTTTGGGGAGCCCTATCGTAAGATTCGTTCCAGGAGCGATATAATTCAATTCCTTATACTGCTTTTCGTTTAAATAAGAACATCTAGATTTAAGGTTGTTGATATGATTCCTCCACGCTAAAATAGGATCATCATTTTTTACTCGACATATTTCGAAAATAAGATCCCAAAATCTCTCAATTTGTTCCTTTTGACTTAGAGATGGAAATAATTTGTTAGCCCAGCCTGAGTGTGGACAAGCAACAAGAGAGTGATTCATTGCATTTTTATGTCTTAAATCCAGTATAGGTTTATAATGACTCCAACAGCTATCTAAGTAGCTTGAAATTAGGTTAGGATCTTGAGTTTTCAGCAGATCTGGATTCCCCGAAATGATCCAAAGTATTGCTTCACCCGCCTTAGCTGTTTTTATCGCCTCGTTGGAACGATAACTTGGAAATTCTTTAAAAGAATCCCTTGGAGCGTGTTTAAATCGAGATAGGATGTTTTGATCGTCTTCCCACATAATCTCAACAAAGTTGGCTCCTAGTTGATATGCCTTTTTTGTTATTATTCTTACGAGGGGAGCAAGTTCAATGGGAACACCCATAACATCAAGAATAGGAGCACCGATTAATAATTTTTGTCCAGGTTGTAAATTTAGCCCTATTTTTAAAATTACATCTGCAAATTTCTCCAAATTTTTCTCAAATTCTGATAACAATGGTTATACACAAATTTCTTTAGTTACGAATATTTTACTTTATATTTTTTTAATCTTTTATTTTAATCTTTTAATCTTTTTTTTTTGTCATTTGAGTATGAAATCTTTATTTGTAAATTATTTAAAGATGAGAGCTCTCATCTCAAAAAAAGTTAAAATTTTAACGTGAGAACCTTCGAAAATTAATAAACATTTAATAGTTATTAGTCTAATCTTCTATTATTAGCTATACATAACTTTTCGTGATTTAAAATGGGAGTACAAAACGAAATAATAGAACCTACAAACCTATTTAACAAAGATGGCTCGCTTGTACAAAGAGGGTGGGCGCGAAAACCTATTTTAAAATACAACAAAGAAAATATAGGGAAGTCTTGGTGGCGGATTAAGGAGTGGGATCACTATTCTGTCTTGAATAAGGACTATGGATTTCAAATAACCATCGGAGATATTGGATATCTAACCCAGATGAGCTATACATGGATAGATTTCAATACTAAATCGAGAGAGGGGGTTGGCTTATTTAAATTCTTCACAAAATCGAAACTTTTACCTCTCAGTTCGTTAGAAGATAGCGTTATAGAGTTTCCGACTGAAAAATTTAACGCAAAAATAACAAAAAATGGAACTAAATGTATTTTAGAAATTGATGATCCTTCATTTATGGAAAAGGGAATAAAGGGTAAAATTGAATTAGAGGACATTCCTTCACATGATAATACGGTTGTAGTTACCGGATATAAGGAAGATCCTACGCGGTTTTATTACAACCATAAAATAAATTACATGCCTGCTTCAGGTAATATTAAACTCGGGCAGGAAAATTTCGAATTCTCACCTGATAGTTCTTTCGGACTAATGGATTGGGGGAGGGGCATTTGGCCATATCGAACTCATTGGTTATGGGCTTCTGGATGTGGACTCGTAGATAAGGTTCCGGTAGCGTTTAATTTAGGATACGGATTTGGAGATCTCTCAACGCACACTGAAAACATCATTTTCTACGATGGTAAAGCTCATAAAATAGACGAGGTGATGTTCCACCACGAAAATCGCGACCCGACTAAGGATTGGAAATTTACCAGCAACGACAAACGGTTAAATTTAACGTTAACACCCTTAATTCCTCACCGAGAAAAAATTAACTTTGGCTTAATTTACCTTGAATCGTCTTTACTGCATGGATTATACTCAGGAGAGCTAGTGCTAGATAACGGAGATAAAATTCAAATAGAAAATATTCTTGGTCACGCAGAAGATATTTTCTGGCGATGGTAAACCATCAAGCCATAACATTGAAAAAACACATTTTGCATTAAATGAGAAAACACTACTATATATTTTTCATTTTATTAGTTATTCTGGCTAATCACATAAGTCTCTTTTTGTTTATTTCAGCCAACAATCCCTCAAATTTCCTTCGATTAACACCAGATAAAAGCGACATAGATGTTCGTAGTTCTACAGAGGAGAGTTTTAAGGAATTTCTAGTTATTAATAGTACTGGCGCTTATACCATTGATCTCTCTAATACGCAAACATTACCCCCTCATTGGTTTATTCACATCCCGATAATCACCGATTTTCAGTGCCCAATCGTATTGCTTGATGTTTGGACGGAACCGATTGATGTTATAGAGGAATACAAGATAAATTCACAAGATTTTTCAGGAGATAATTATGTATTAGAGATAATATTTTCTGAGGCATTAGATCGTGAAATCTATAAATTATTCTGGAGAATTTCTATTTTGCTAACCTACGGATCTGAATCTTCGATACCACGATATCTTGAAGTCCCTACTAAGGAGAATTTACCTGATAATGTATTAATTTGGTTAAATTCTACTGAGTTTATCCAAGTAAATAGTTTCGAAATTCAATCAAAAGCTAAAGAGTTAAGCGATGGAGAATCAAACTTGATTGATGTTGTTGATAATGTAATATCTTATACATCTAATTCTATAGAATATGACCTAGATCCCAACAACCCTTCCCAAGACGCCCTAAGCACTCTAAGAAGAAAATCTGCGGTGTGTATCGGGAAAGCAAACCTTGCAACGGCACTGTTGAGAGCGTGTGACATTCCTGCAAGAGTTTCAATGATTTATCCTACTCATTTTATAACCGAATGTTATCTACATCCTTTTGGATGGGTAAGAGTAGAACCTGGGCTATCTGAATTCATTTATAAGCCTTTAAAACTCCCCGATAACATTCTTGAAGCCTTTCTTTTGTATATTAGTACGTTTAATGTGTATCCAGAGGACGAATCTTCGCATAATAATATAGAAGGTTTTTCACCGATCAAAGACGGCGTTCCAGCATATTGGGCGCCAATTGACAATAGCATAGACCTTACAATCGATTTAACTGAAGACTGGGAAATAGAATTTAATGAAATCTCAAGTTCAATAGAAGCGATTTCTAGCGTATTAAATGTATCAAAGAGAATATGGAACATTATCGTCTCATACAATATCGATCAAACCTATTCCCGAATGAGAGAAATCTTCCCTAAATCCTATGAACTACTTAAAAACGCCCTATTTGAGATAAGTAGAGGGAATTTAAATGAGTATATCTCTTATATGACTCAGGTATTAGCAAAATATGAATCTAATGATGATGGCTATGAGTATATGCAGAGCGTTCCCATTATTAATGGCGTTAGTATTGAGTTTTTAGGTTTAATTATTTTTATCGAAATAACGCTGTTTATCGCTCTAATAAAAAAAAGAAAATTGAATCATAAATTGGATTAATATGGCATTGGCATGAAAAGAGCATGGAGCGTCGGCGTAAGGAAAGGCAAAACAAGTCCTATTATGAATCCTACGATATTGATAAGACCTACAAACTTTAAATTTTTGTCATCGTGCTTAATACCGTGAACGAGTATTAAGATATAAGATATAAATGTTGCTCCAAATGAAGAATAAACAATGGCTAGAGAAATCGGTGCTATTGAGTATATAAATTCTACATCAAATGTAAAAAGAACTATAATACTCGAATTTAGAGAACCAATTACTTCCATGATTATCCATAGAATTCCGGCAATTAAAAGATATGGTTTAAAAGTATCCTTATTTTTATATCCAAATAATACAAATATAATTCCATATGCAAAAATGTTTGGAATTATAAACAGAAGATTGCGGAATATGGTGTATCCAATAAATATTATAGTTTCAGTTTTGGAGTAGGGCTCTGATATACTAATAAATGGTACTACATATCCTAGTAATACGAAGATTATTGCTATGATTCCTCCGTAGATCAAAAGTTTAGCGTACTGTATCTCTTCATCTTGGTTTTTTCCAGCTTTTATTAAAAAAATACCGCACAGGACTGTAAAAATATCCCCAACTATATTTGATATAATCAATAATGGAAAAAAATCGGTAAATACAAAGCTTAATGTCATTCAACTTCAGCCTAAAATTATGAATTATTTTAAATTGGATTTTAATATCAAATATTGCCAATGTTATTATAAATCTTATGGAAAGTCCAATTCTAAAATGAATTGATATAAAATCTTTTAGCCTTCTGAATTAAGCTCCTCTTCTAATTCCAATCGCTCTTCGATCTTTTTAATAGCTTTACTAGCTGCAATCCGTACTACTCTATAAAAATCGTTCAATTGTTTAATTAAGGCGCTTAATGCTGTTTTTCCGCCAAATATTTCGAGAAATTTAATTATGCTTAGTTTAACCTTAAAGTTTTCAGAATTTTCCGTGTTCAAATAATCGATTAATTTTTCCATGTTCATGACGAAAAATGGATCGTGATTAACGGGTTCGCTTTTTTCTATGTAAAGATTCTTTAAAAATATGTTAAATAGCGCATCTACAGCAACCTTTTTAACCAGCCAATACGAATATTTATCGTTTAGAAACTTAAACAAGGGTTCAACCGCGCTTTTATGCCCAATTTTACCAAGAGCGATTATCGCGTTTTTTCTAACATCTACATTTCTCTCTTGTAAAAAATTTTCTAAATAGGGGAGAAATTGTTCATTTCCGATCTCCCCAAAAATGTAAGTAATACTTTCTTTAACGATATCATTATCGCTGTTAACATATCCGTATAAATACTTAAAAGAAGCACCATCGTTTGCCATATAAATCTCAGTAATGGCGTCAATGATGTAAAATTTCATATCTAAATCAATGTATTCAAAACTCACATTTTCGATGTCTAATACCTTAAGCAGCTCTGGAACTGCCGATAAATCCCCGATTTCCCCTAAAGCCTTTATAGTCGCTCTGCTCACCTCGTTGTACATATCGTCTAAATGTGATATTAGCGAAGGAACAGCATCTGTTAACTTTAGCTTTCCAATTAAAGTAATAGCGTTTCTTCTTATGATAAAATCCTCGTATTGTAGAAATTCAATTAGCTCGTCTATAGCTTCGTTACCAAGTAATTTTAAAATAGTGAGATAATGCTCAGTCAGATGTTTATTTTCTTCTTTATAACTTGGCACTATAGTTTCCAATAAGATGTCCTTATTGTCTACTAAGCTTTGGATTAATTCTGGATATTTTAACGACAGATAATTAGAGTTCTCAAAGGAAATATTTATATTTAAAAGTTCAAATCCTAATAAATCGACAATCTCTTTTTTCAAATTCTCCGAAAAACCCTCACTTTTCAAGGATACCAGCAAATGTCCAACTAATTTGCCCGGTATGACTGATAACAATTCATCTCTTACTGTTTCATTTACCTCTTTACTCTTGAAATCAAGAAATTCGATGAATAGCTTTATTTCATCGTCATCAAACCTAATATCCGCTATTGCTCTGAGTATTACGCTTATTAAACTGGGATCAGTCGGCTTTTCTTCTTTTTTTAAATACCAAATCAAAGGTTTTAAAGCTTTAACCTGTTTAGATTTCCCAAATGAAATAGCAGCTTCTTTGACAAATTCATTTGATTCTTGTGATACAATTATATTTTCAAGTTCGGTAAAACACTTCTCCCCGATGGAAGGATCCTTAGAACATAAAATCCCTAAATACTTTATAGCAGATCTTCGGTATTCGCTCTTAGCGTCCGAATGGATCACTTCTATCAACATCTCAGTACAATTTGCGATTCCAATTGCATCGAGTCTCTTATAAATTTCCTCTGGATTCATTGATGTATTCGACATGGGAGAAAATGCTTTATTCTTGAAAGATCAGTTCTTTTTTTATTAATAAGTACTATGATCTATTTAAAAATTTTCTAATTTTTTCCAAAAGGAATAAGGTAGCTAAGTGTCTAGTTGGCTACTTGTGCTTTAAACCTATAATTATCTGAAAAATCTATATAGTACTATAATTTCATGTAATTTAAATTGAAAGATTAAATACTTGTAAACCGGAAAAGTAAATATTAAACTAAAATTAGTTTCGAGAATAATGTCCGTAAATGTGTATCACGAAAAAGATGGAGATCTTAATGTATTAAAGGGAAAAACAATTGGAATCATCGGGTATGGAAATCAAGCCAAAGCTCAGGCACTAAATATGAGGGACAGCGGATTAGAGGTTGTTATTGGATTCCCAAACGATGAGTATAAAAAAAGAGCAGCTAAAGATAGATTTGATGTTAAGAATATCTCTGAAGTCGTAAAGGATGCGGAGTACACCTTTCTGCTAATCTCTGACGAAATAATGGCCGAAATATATGAATTGGAAATTAAGCCGCATCTAAAAGAAAACCAAACCTTAGTTTTTTACAGTGGATATAATATAGTGTTTGGAAAAATTAGCGTACCTAACAATGTGGATATTTTGTTAATATCTCCAAGATTACCAGGAAAAGGTGTTCGAGAGAATTTTCTAAATGGTAAGGGAAATTTTAGCTTAATTGGAGTCCACCAAGACAGTTCTGGAAAAGCGAAATCTAAACTATTAGCACTTGGACGAGCGTGTGGCGCAACTTCGCGCGGGGGCGTGGAAATCTCCTTAAGACGACAAACTATTATGGGGCTTTTTATAAATCAAACTTTTACTTTTGGCTTTTTACAGATAATGATGAGGTCGATAAGCAATTTAATAGCCGAAGGTTACCCTCCTGAAGCTGTATTTGTAGAATTATTTCTGTCTGGAGAAGCTAGTTTCACAATAGACAAGATTATAGATGTAGGTATGATTAAACAAATGAACTTCCACTCTCAAACTTCTCAATACGGTCAAATGAGTCGAGGAATGAAATACATGAAAGTCGCAAACGATATCGCCAAAATACAAGAAAAAATATTCTCACAAATCGAGAATGGGGAGTATGCGAAAGAATGGGACGATGAAAAAAGTAGTATCAAATTACGTATAATGAAGTACATTGCGTCTAATGTTAAATTTGCAGATATTGAGGAAAGTGTTAGGAAAAACCTTGGTTTTGTTAAACAAGAAATGTTCGAAAAACTTACTTTTCCCTCTGAGGAAGAAATAAGTAAATACCCTGAACTCAAGGATGATATCGATCAAATTAAAGCGTTTTATAGTGATGTCTAAATGAAAAGATGAGAAAAATGAGTACAAATATATATCGCGAAAAAGATGGGGATTTATCCATCTTAAAAGGAAAAGTGGTAGGGATGATCGGATATGGAAATCAAGGGCGTTCCCAGGCGTTAAATATGAGAGATCAAGGAATAAAGGTTATTGTTGGAAATCGAAACGATGAATATAAAAAGCGAGCTGTTAAAGACGGTTTTGAAGCGTACAGTATTTCAAAAGCCGCAAAAAAAGCTGACGTGCTGTTTTTTCTAATCCCCGACGAGATTATGAGTGATATATTCGAAAGACATATTAAACCCTTTATGAAAAAGCACGATTCTATTGTGTTTGCAAGTGGATACAACATAGCCTTTGGGCTGATAAATCCTCCAGATTTTATAGATGTGTTATTGATAGCTCCAAGAATGATCGGAATAGGCGTGCGAGAATGCTTTTTGAACAAAGAAGGGTATTTTACATTTATTGGCGTCCATCAAGATGCTTCCGGTGAAGCAAAACAAAAAATGCTTGCATTAAGTAAAGCAGTTGGCGGGCTTACAAAAGCTGGCATTGAGGTAACTTTTATGCAGGAAGCCGTTTTGGACCTTTTTACAGAACAAGGATTTGGTCCAGCATTTAGTCAAATAATGATGAAACCTGTAAGCATCCTTACAGACGCGGGATATTCCGAAGAAGCTATTTTGGTAGAATTAATTTTATCAGGAAGGATGAAATTTGCTTTTAACGCGATTTTGGAGAACGGAATTATAAATCAAACCGAATTTCTTGACGCTCGTTCGCAATATGGGGCTATGAGTAGGGGCTTAAGGTTGCTTAATCCTATCGGAAGAATTCTTTCTATTCAAAAAGATGTACTTAAGAACATAGAAAACGGAGGTTTCGCTGACGAGTGGGAGAAGAAAACCACCAAGTTGAAATTCAAACTCATCAAATTCATGTCCTCAAAAGTTGGCTTCGCGAAAATAGAAAAGCGGGTACGCAAGAGTCTTGGAATGCCTGAAGTGAATTTATGGGCGGAAACTCGTTATCCTACGGAAGAAGACATTGAAAAATCAAAGCAAATTAAAGCTGAACTCGATCAATTTAAAAATTTAAAGGAATTTTAACTTTTTTGTGTCTCCTTTTTTTCTGTTATGTAAACGATAAGCTCAATTGGAAGAGATTGATTTGAGCGCTACACTAGAGGAGGATAAGAATTGATCCAATAATCTCTTTTTTTAATAAATTTGTAATTATTTTTATTTGAATCAGTTTGGACTCCTAAAATTATATAAAGATAGAGAAATAATTAACAACGATATCAATATTTATTGGAAGGTGAATTAGAAGAAAATGTCTCAGGACAATGTAAAATACGAATTTACAGGTTTTGGAAAGAATTGCGAGCTAGTGGCCATCTTCATGATCTTAAACTTAATTCCCTATGTATCGTTCGCTACCGGGTTTCTATCTTTGATTTTCATGTTTATGGCTCTTGGAAACATAAAAAACGTTAATATACATTTAAACAATCGCTTTCTTTACGAGTTTCGCGGTCAATATATTACCTCGTTTGTTTTAAGCTTTATTGGACTGCTTTTTTTCATGGGAGGTTTGATCGGTATGGTTTTTACGCTGATTTACGCTGGTTTATACGGTTTATTCCTATTAATCCCTATGTTCTTAGGAGTTTTAATTATGATTGGTTCTGGTGTAGTCGAAATGAAAGCGTGGGAGAACTTAAAAAACTTTTTCCACGAGCGAAAAGACTTGTTTCCGGAACCACTCTGGAGAGAGGTAGTGGATGGCTGTGACAAATTAAAAACAGCAGCGTTAATGAATGTACTAGGGTTTCTATTGATTACGCTATTCATTGGATTCATTTTAAGAGCTGTTGGATACTTTAAGCTAGGTAAATTAAAACAATTAGGATTTCCTTACATTAAGCCCGCTCCAACTCAAGCCTACGCTCCACCGCAACCTGCACAACCAGCGGTTAAGTTTTGTCCAAACTGTGGTTCACCAATAAAGGGTAACGAGAAGTTCTGTGGTACATGTAGTTCAGAACTTTAATTAAAATTTAATAAATACGAAATTCCTTATTTTTTTAATTAATTATAATAGCTACTCGATTCAGTCAATCCTAACTCCTTGATCGTATAACTTATTTTGTAATTCTTTAATATTTACTTCTCGAGTGGACACATTGTTTTTAATGGATAGCACTGCTGCAACTCCCGCATCTTGGCCAGTTACGATACAACAACAAATCTGGCGATTAGCTGCGTGGGAAAATTGGGACTATTGGGGGGAGACCTTATATGGGATTTCTGCAAATGAGAATAAACCTTTATCATGGCGTCGAAGGCTCAATAACACACAATATCGAATCTTTGCTTGCTAACAAGTTAAAACCCTTAGGGGGACCGAGTTGTGAGGGAGGAAATTCAGACCACGCCCACCAACATTAAAAAGTTAATAATCAATAAGACAAGGGTTTTTTCTTCATCTTTTTATTTATTATCAAACATCCGGGAATTCAATCGCTTTCGCCTTAGTTCCTCCAAACATTTGATCCATTCCGTGTGAGGCATGCGTTTGCAGTTTGAAAATTCTCTGAACAAGTGTGCTGATACCTGGTGAACATAAAAAATACCACGCAGTAAAATTAATCCAACCATATTCCAAAGGAATGGGTCTAGCACTTCCGTACACAATAGCTGTCCACGCATATTCGACATTTGTAAACCCTGCTATGAAATTTCCTATCAATGGTATATCGTTAGCGTTCATCGGTGGAATCGCTACGGGATTATTTTCAAATAAAGCTCTTACGAAAGCGAATATAATGAACATGGAAACAATAGTTATGAATTGAGGTTTACATCGTTGCATTGCCATACTTTGTTGGGACTTTTTTAACATCTCGTCTTTCCGTTCCCAGCGTTTTCTCTGTTTTCTGTACCTTTCTACTTCAACCTGTGCAAGTTCCACGATTTTTTGCTTCTCCTCATTATGCGTTTTTATTTGTAATTGTTTTCTTTGAATTGCTTTGGTGTCCATTAGCCATTTAGTAAGTGCGGTACTAATTATTGCCCCACCCATTGAAAGTAATAGTATAAAAATCATGGATCCTGGAGGGTAAGCTATGAGGTTGATGAATTCATTCCACTGAAAGAAAAACACAACAAATAACATAATTATGTATTTAATGTCGTTACTATTAATTTAACTTTTATACTAAGGTGGATTGATTAAGATTTTCAATTACCTTTTAATGTAATTAAACTAAAAAAAAAAGTATCATAAGCTTTTTTACTAGCTTTTTAGATTTGATTTTGAAGTTTTGAAATTTTTTTCTCTAATTTAATTCTTTTAAAATTGATATCTAGAATGTTTTCCATTTTATTATAGAGTTTTAGCGCTTGTTGATAATAATTTATAGCATTTAAGTAATAATTCTTTTTTTCAGCTAATTCCGCCACTCCAAAAGCGTAATCGATTTCCGTCTCGCTTATCTTTTTATCTAACTCAAAAATTAAAAACGAGATCTTCCCTATTTCTTTTTTAAGGTCGAATCCTGTTGCTATATACATGGCAAAGATAACTCCACCTATATTAGCTAACGCACCTACATACAGTACCATAGTTAACGGAGGTGTTCCCGTTAAAATCATTATCACCCAAACTACGATAAATATTCCTAATATTCCGTAATACAACGGTCGAACATTACCTTTAATGCCCAAAGTTAAAGTTAACGATATAAATATATATTATGAAATCCATGGAGAGGGATTTCCAATGGTAATGATATTTGGATTATCTGTTTGTCTTAAGTTATGGGACACTCCTGTAATAAGGGCTCTTTCAGAAAGATTTAAGGTTTTATTGTTTGATAATAGAGGAGCAGGGCAAACAGATATACCTGAAGGAGAATACACCATTAAAATGATGGCTGACATTACTGCGGGTTTAATGAACGCATTACGTATTGATCGCGCCTATATATTGGGATTTTCTATGGGTGGATTGATTGCCCAAGAACTGGCGTTAAATTACCCTGAAAAAGTTGAAAAACTTATTTTATGGGGAACCGCTTGTGGAGGGCGAAAAACCATTCCTCCTTCGATGGAAGCCTATAAGTTTTTATTTGGAGCAGTGGAGGGGGTAACGCCCGAAAGATTGGCAAAATCTACGATATCACTTGTATTTACTAATGATTTCATTAAAAACAATCCCGATTATATAGCCGATAAAATTCGAAGGCTTCTAGAATGCCGCATTCCCTACAGTAGTTATGTTAGACAAACAAAGGCGTTAATGGGAGGAAATACTTGTAGGAGACTTAAGCAACTACAAATTCCTACGCTAATATTGCAGGGTATAAAAGATATAATTGTTCCACCAAAAAACGGTGAAATACTGGTTGAATTAATTCCTAAGGCAAAACTCGTGATGTTTGAAAAAAGTACTCACGCAATATTTCCTCATGAGCCTGATTTATTTCTCCAGACTTTATTTGATTTTATAGGATAAATTATAATTAATTTTAGGTTGCTGCTAAGAATTTAAATTTCGTTGAATCACATTTATAGAATGCATTTCCTAGTTAGCTTTAAAACCTATGAAATACGTAATCAAGTATGAAATTACTTCAAATAGTAGAGGGTATTAACAAGGTTAGAGCGAAATTCTACGAGAAAATTACTAATTTCAAAGTTGTCAAGTATTCGGTCACTTCAGTGATGTTAATCTATATTCCACTTTTAATAATTGGATGTATTGTGGCTGCAGTGTTCGATCCTGATGGATACACCATTTGGACCAATTGGATTAGTGATCTAGGTTCTATTAATCATACACCAGCCCCATACCTTTACGATATCGCTTGTATTATTGCAGGTATAATGACGGTTCCTTTTACTTTCTACATGGAGAACTTTCTGGTAGCGTTGCCAAAAAATCCGATCGAGACATCCAAATTTACTAGATTTAAAATCCGGTTGGCAAGTTATGCGTTTCTTTCGGGTATAATAGGTAATTTAAGTTACATAGGAGTTGGAATTTTCAGTGCTGATAGAGATTTTTTCAATATGCATAATTACACATCAACTTTAGCATTTGGTGGGTTTATATTAGCTGCGTTTTTTATGGGTTGGTTGATAATTCTTTATAGAACGGGAATCTCGAAAATTATTGGTGTATACGGCGTCTTTGGACCTCTAACTGTGGCAATTATTTATTTAGTAATTCAAGAAATAGATTCCCCGTTAGATAAGTTGTTCGAGTGGATGATGCTTTTCGCTATCCTTGCTTGGATCATCCCCTTGGCGTTAGATGTATTTCACATCGAGAAAAACCGGTCAAAATAGAAGTATAAATTCGCAAATCTTCTATTATATACCTTCATTAAATCGGTATAATCTCTTAACAAAATCGCTAAGAAATGCAAATTTCAATGGGTATTCTATATCGAACCATACTTTTTTTAAGATTTCGATCAGATAGAAGCTTTATTTATCTTTTCTCAATAGGGTTAAGCGGTATATTGATTGAGATTAAATAAAATGACTTATTTAGTAAATAAAATGTTCAAAATAGACTTATAACTACTTCTGATTAACATTAAATACTTTAAAGGCAAATATTATATCGTCAAATTTAAAATAATATCAAAAATTTATTATTTTAAAAATTTAGATAAACTCACTATTACCAAATTGAAGATTACGAGTGAGATAATTTCCGACATAAACCAATTAACGAATTAAGAAATTTTTGAGGTGAAAAAAAGAAGGAAAATGGAACAAGAAAGTTCCCACAGGCTTGGAGTCTATTGTTGTCAGTGAGGCATAAACATTCGCTCTAAAGTGGATTGTAATAAACTAGTAGAATACGCTAAGAAATTTGGCGATGTAGTCGTAAGCAAGACGCATTCTTTCCTCTGTACAGAATCAGGGCAAAACGATATTATCAACGATATCAAGGAAAAAAACCTCGATAGGATAATAGCTACGGCTTGAACCCCAAGAACCCACGAACCTATTTATCGTGGGTCTATAGCTAAGACAGACTTAAGTCCCTATTATTTTCAAATGGTCAATGTAAGAGAACATTGTAGTTGGGTTACGGAGGATAAAGAAGCCGCTACAGAAAAAGCAAAAACGCTTCTAAAAAGCGGCATGGAACGCGCAAGAAGGTTAGAAATCGTACCTATAAGGACAGTCCCGGTGGAAAAAGCAAGCTTAATAGTTGGAGGTGGAATAACGGGTATGAACGCCGCGTTAGACCTCGCAAATCAGGGTATTAAGGTGTACTTAGTAGAGGAAAAAACTACTATTGGAGGAAGGATGGCGCAATTAGATAGAACCTTCCCTACAGACGACTGCTCAATATGAATATGCGGTCCAAAAATGCTCGAGGTAAACAGACACGAAAACATCGAAATCTTAAGCTACAGCGAAGTTAAAAAAGTCGAGGGATATGTAGGTAATTACGAAGTCACTATTGAGAAAAAACCACGCTATATAACAAACGATTGCAATGGGTGTGGTACTTGTAGTGATGTGTGTCCTGTTTTCACTATGAACTTTTTCGATGAAAATTTAGGAGCTCGCAAGGCCATTGACATTGCATTTGGCCAAGCAGTGCCTTTTATATACGATATAAATCGTGATGTGTGCATAGAATGTTTCTCTTGCGTGGATGCGTGTGAACTAAACGCTGTTGACTTTTCACAGGAAGTTGAAGAGGTGCAAGTAAAAGTTGGAACAATTATTATTGCGACGGGTTGGGACATCTACGAACCTTTCGGTGAGTATGGGTATGGGGAGTTTGCAAATGTAATCACTCAAGCGCAATTAGAAAGAATGCTTGCTCCTAATGGACCATTGGAG
>JAHPYY010000083.1 GCA_019058515.1 Promethearchaeota archaeon | reverse complement strand
CCTCTACAGTAAACTCCCTGGCCAATGATTCCAGACTGAAGATGCGAACCTAGTCCTCTGCACTCTGATGTTCTGTCACCAGAACCCATTCGCGCAGAATCGGTCCTTTCAGGCCGCATCATTATTAAGCTATTTGGTTTCAAGCACTTTTCACGGCCCTTCCGGGTTTCTTTTCATCTTTCGCTCACGCTACTACTTCTCTATCGGTCTTGGGACATATTTAGATTTACCAGCATGTATCTGGTACGTTCATCCGCGAAAACCATCGCAGACTACTCGGGATACTTTGCAGCAACCATCCAATTTACGGTTACGCGGCTATCACGCTCTATGGCTTAACTTTCCAGGAATATTCACCTTCTTTGGAGAGGTCGTACAAAGTCCACACACCACATTTCCACTAAATTTCTTTAGGGATTCGGTTTGATCTATTCCGCTTTCGCTCGCCGTTACTCACGGAATCACTGTTGTTTTCTTTTCCTCCTGATACTAAAATGTTTTACTTCTCAGGGTTCCCCTTCCCGTATGGGAATCTTGCGGATTATTAGGCCGCAAGCGGATGTCCTATTCGAGAATCTCGGGGTCAATGTCTACATGCGACTAACCCGAGCTTATCGCAGCTTGTTACGCTCTTCTTCGGTGCCCAAGCCGAGATATCCACCAAATAGCGGAGGCGTATTGGCGTCTACTTAAGGAAAGGTTCAGAATACTCACATGAGGATGTATGTATTCGTAAAAGTAAGAATTATTCTGACGATGTGAGACGAATATACTCATTTGAGATGTTACTCAAACTATCAAAATATTTGTTGGGATTGTGTTCCTTTGAGCACATAATCTTTAGTCGTAATGTTTCATGTGCTTGGCACACCTACTCGCTTCCCGTAGCGACAGGGCGTTTAACAGCCCTCCGTACTTCCACGAGAGTGTTGCCATTATTGGCGATATGTCATCCAACATGGATGAGATATTATTCCCGTCCAATAATTTCGTATCGATAGGTTTTTGAAGCATATTTATGTTAGTTAAGAAAAGATTCTATCGACGAAATATCTAAGTAATTTGTTAGTTAAAAATTTTATGATCTCAATTCATAATCTTTAAAAGAAATAGTGTGGACGCATTTTTTGTTATAGACGATTCATAAATTTGAGGGGTCAATATAATATTAAGAGAAAACAACTTAAATCATATATAATTGAGCAGACTTTTGGGTACATGACAAAAAAATATTTGTCGAAACTTGTATTACTGTAATAAATGGTTAATAATAACTAAAAACATTCAAAAAACTTAATTACATTGAGCGAAAAAATTTTAATTGGCACCTCTGGATGGGGATACGACGAATGGCTTGGCACATTTTATCCAAAGCACTTGAAAAAGCATGATTATCTCATGTATTACACACAAGTATACTACACCAATGAAATTAATACGACTTTTTACAATATTCCTTCTAAAAATATCGTAGAGAACTGGGCAAATAATACTCCGGATGATTTTTTATTTACAGCTAAACTCCCAAAAGCGGTTACTCACGATTCTAAGCTAGACTTTAATTACTGTATCGAGGATTTATACCGTTTTCTAAACAACATGAACCCATTGATTCAGAAAGGTAAACTTCTAGCGCTTTTAGTCCAACTTCCCCCATCGTTTACCAAAGAAAAACATTTCACCAATTTAAAGGAATTTTTTGAGAATTGGCCTACACGGTTAGAGAATCAATCCTATCATATAGCAGTTGAATTTAGACATAAATCTTGGATGAACGATTCTGTTTTTGAATACTTAAGAAAAATCTCTTTAGTTTATTGTGGTGTGATTGAACCTACTTTACCTTCTAGAATGGATATCACTAATCCTAAATTTAGTTATATTCGATTTCATGGATTTGGAAGCAAAATTTGGTTTGATTACGATTTTACTCAAGACGAGATATCTAAATACGCTAAGTTGCTCAATGAAGTAATTCCAAATGTAGAGAAAATAGGTATTTATTTTAATAACCACTTTTCGGGATATGCTGCGAAAAACTCTCTGATGATGATGAAAGAATTAAATGTTTCTCCGAGAAATGATCCTAATGAGTTTAGTTTTCACGACATAAATAAAAAAACTGGTAAGCTAAATAAATCTCAAATAAAACTTGATAAGTATTTTGGGTAAGTCAAGAATCAGTCAATAGGTTTTAGAGTATGGTTGGGCAAAAAGAAATTCAAATTTGTATTCTGGGAGCTGGTTCAATCGGTTCTTTGTTTGGAGGCTATTTATCATCTATTAAATCGACTCAATTTTCAATTAGAATGGTGTTTTTTGGTCGTTCACCTCACATTGATGTAATTAACAAACATGGTTTGACCATCAAGAGTAATTTTAATGAATTTATCGTGAGCAATATTGAATGTTATCGTAATTTTGAAGAATACTTAAAATTACAGACCAATAATGAAAATCATTTAAATTTTGATTATCTGTTTATTACAACAAAATCTTACGATTTAGAATCTGCCGTGAACCAATATTTACAATTAATCCAAAAATGTAAATTGGTAGTAGTGCTACAAAATGGAGTGGATAATGAAGATATCCTAAGAAATTACTGCGAAGATGAAAAGATAACACGAGCAATAACAAGTAACGGAGCAAATCTAATTGAACCGGGAAAAGTAATTCATACCGGGAGGGGGTTAACTGAAATTGGTTATCCCTTTGAAACTACAGATGAGGAGTCAAAACTTCGTCCTATCTTAAGTGAGGGTATAGAATTACTCAAAGACTTATTGGAAATGTGTAGTTTTGAGACCGAAATCCGAAATAACATCAAGGAGTCGAGCTGGAATAAGGTATTCGTCAATGTAGGAATAAATGCGATAGGGGCTTTAACAAATTTAAAAAACGGAGAGTTGTTGAAGCATGAGGGTCTTGTTAGATTTATGAAAAAAGCGGTTAAGGAAGCGGTCATGGTTGCTAATAAAATGGGTTATAGATTCAATTTGGATGAGTGTTTACGCAATATGCTTGAAGTAGCAAAAAAAACCTCGGAAAACAAGAATTCTATGCTACAGGATATAATTAAATCTAAGAAAACCGAAATTGACTATTTTAACGGAAAAATTATTAAGAACGCACAGAAATTTAACTTAAATGCGCCTATTAATGAACTACTTACTAACTTAATAAAAGGATTAGAAAATTCTTATATCTTTTAATAATTGGCTTTTTTAATCATATAATAAGCGTTTTCGCCGTCTCTATAATACTTTTTTTTAATACTTTGGGATTCAAACTCAAATTTTTTATAGAGGTTAATAGCACCGTAATTTGAAACTCTAACCTCCAACACATATTCTTTTATCTTGTGTTTCTTAATCGAGGGCATGCTTTGATTTAATAGGGCCGTTGATATTCCTTTCCTTCTGTGTTCTAAGGATACGGCTATGGATACCAGGTGGGCTTTGTTGATTAAATTTAAACTATTAATGGAGGGAACTTTTTCTACTCTCCACATAACATACCCAATTATTTTATAAGGAGGGTTTTTTTCATAAGCTACGAGAAACGAGTCGGGAAAATTATCAAGAATGCTTTTGTAGAAGAAATACGGGTAATCTTCGGGTAATTCTTTTTCGTTTACTGCAATAACTCCATCTAAATCATCTAAAGTACATTTTCTAATGGCAAAGTCTCTGTTATCGTCGACGGATTCGAAAGAGGGAGATTTGCTTTTTTTATTTGTACCCATGTTATTATAACGCGTTTCTTTCGATATATGTATGTAATTATATTGGATATAATAGTGTAGACTTTTAATTTTTTGTGAAATTATAATTTAAATTCTTAAATGGATTTAGAGGACAATAACAATTTGTTCTGCTGCCTTAAATAGGAGATAACTTGGTTTAAAGATTCTATGAGGTTTTTCTTGTTATCGTAAGAGTTAATTAATTCTTGTAGTTTTTCCAATGTATAATTTTTTAACTCTTTATATAATTCTAACATGTACGGGATCACTCTTATTATGTTATCAACGATAGTAACATCCGCACAAAGAGCCGTTCTACTCAAAGGGTTTAAATCAACTGCGATAACTGCCTTTCCGTGCTTTTTAAGAGCCTCAGTTCTATCTCCATCTTCTAAAGGAACCAAAACTACATCGGCTATTTTTATCCCATTAGGATGGACATTACGTCGATTGCTGGATAAATTCCCTAATTCAACCATTTCACTTTCGATTCCGCCATATATTTGCCTTGCCCCTGCAGTTTTCAGTAAATTATAGATGGCTTCTACTCTTCCAGGTTTACGATAAAATAAATTGATTTCCAAAGGAATACCCGAAATATTTGAAAAGTTTGCAAGATCCCGAGAACATAACGCTGCTACATTACCGTTTACGCTGATTATAGGGTTTTTTGCCGACATTAACATAGCTACCGCGACTTTCATAGCCGCTTTTGATGCGTTATTTGTTTTTTCTCCAATTATATAATCGAAGCATTCGCCTCTTCCATGAGCTATTAAACCCGCTTCTGCAACGATTAATTTTTTCATACCTTCTATTATTTTATGGCGGTCTAATAAACTTTGATATCTTGGATGGTCTTTAGGAATGCTATGCTCAGAGTGATTAGGTTTTTCCTTCATTTTTAATACTTGAGATCAAATTATGTGTTATTAGTAGAAAATAATGGAAAACTATTAATCTTTTATTAAATTAACATCAATAGTTGATTCTTATGTCTTCAGAAGCGAGCAAGAAACATAACGATTTAAAGGTTTACAAAACAAGAAAATTGCTGGAATATTTGAAAGATAAAAAGGGATTTCACACCGAATTAGTATCTCTTTACATACCTCCCGATAGAAAATTATCTGATGTAACTAATTATCTTAAAAACGAAGTTAGCGAAAGTCAGAATATTAAATCTAAATTAACTCGAAAGAATGTACTTGATAGTATATCTAGTCTCTTAGGACAACTTAAGAATTATAATGATGTTCCTGAAAACGGATTGGTTATGTTTTCTGGAGCCATTCCTCAAAATAATACGCCAGGAACGGAAAAAAATGAGTTATATATTATAGAGCCTCCTGATATTATACCAACTTTTAGATATCACTGCGCTAGTGAATTCTTGTTGTGGCCTTTAGAAGAAATGCTTAGTCCTAAAGAAACATACGGTTTAATAGTTATTGGACGTAAAGAATCAGCTGTAGGGTATGTAAGGGGAAATAAAGTTGAGGTAGTAAGAGAATTTACTTCTGGAATACATGGAAAACATAGAGCTGGCGGACAATCTCAGCGAAGATATGAAAGACTCATAGAGGAAGGAGAAAAACGGTTTTATAGACGAATTTCTGATGAATTGAATGAATTGTTCCTTTCAATGGAGGATCTCAAGGGTATATTCATTGGTGGGCCCGGTCCATCAAAAGAAAAGTTCTATAACGACGAGAGTTTAGACTACAGGCTTAGAGAGAAAATATTAGATGTGGTAGATTTAGGATATGGAGGATCTGAAGGAATAAGAGCACTATTAGAAAAAGTGAAAGAAAAGATTGAAGATGTAAAGTATATAAGAGAGAAAAAAGTGATGCAACAATTTATGAAGGAGATCTCCAACGAGTCTGGGCTTGCTAATTATGGTTTGGAGGAAGTTGAGAAAGCGTTGAATTATGGGGCAGTAGATACACTTATACTTTCAGAAAAGGTTGATCAATTGAGAGTCACATTAGAATGCTCTAATTGCGATCACGATAAAAATATCATTATTCCTGAAGATCAGTATGATAAATTAGAGATTGAATCTCAAGATGAAATCTGTCCAAAGTGTAGTTCTAATTCCTACAAGATAATTGAGAAGAAGAATCTCGTTGAATATCTCGGAGAGATTGCAGAGACAACGGGAAGTAATGTTGAAATCCTTTCTACTGAAACTGAAGAAGGTGATACACTATATAGTACTTTTGGTGGAATCGTTGCGATTTTGCGATACAAATTATCCTATTAGCACATAATTTAATCACACAAAGGTGAAAAAGATGGAACTAAACGAATCTCTATTGAATTTAAAAATGATAATGTTTGGGGGAAAAGGAGGAGTTGGAAAAACAAGTACAGCTTCTGCATCTGCAATTTGGGCTGCAGAACATGGTAGAAACACATTAATAATCAGCACTGATCCTGCTCATTCGTTAGGAGATAGTCTGGGTATAGAATTGCAACCCGGAGTGCCCACTCCAATTGAGGGGATTGAAAACTTGACAGCATTAGAAATCGACCCTAAAGTAAGTATGAGTGAATTTAAGGCGTTTGATGGATTAAATCCCATGGGTAATATGGAATTACCAGGAATGGGAGGTATGTTTGATAACATGGGGATTGGAGATCTCGCCGATTTGGGCGCGATGAATCCACCCGGTATTGACGAAACTTTAGCATTTGCGAAAGTATTAGAATTTATTGAAACAGATCACGATTATGATTTGGTCATTTTCGATACTGCTCCTACAGGTCATACTCTTCGTTTTTTAAGCTTACCAGAAACGCTTTCTGGTTGGCTAGGAAAACTACTGAAGATGAGGGTTAAAATAGGAAAACTTTTTGGTTCTTTTAAGAGGTTGTTTTCAAGAGAAGAACAACCCGAAGATAATTCTCTCGAGTTGTTAGAACGATTAAAAGAGTCGGTGGTAAAAGCGAGGGGAGATTTAACGGATCCAACGAAAAATTCGTTTGTCGTGGTTATGATTGCTGAAGAAATGGCGATAACTGAGACTGGAAGATTAATTAACGAATTGCTAAAACATGAAATTCCCGTGTCTAACATCGTTATCAATCAACTATACCAGGATAATTCTGAGTTATGCGATTTTTGCAGAGGACGAAGAAATATGCAACAAAGGAATTTAGAAAAGATAAGGAGCGTTTTTAGGGAAAAGCTGGGAAAAAACTTGATCGAAGTTCCTCTTTTTAAAGATGAGATTAGAGGTTATACGAAGTTAAAGGAAATGGGAGGATTTGTTACAGTACCAGATTAAATGCTATAATTATCTTTTAATTTCTTCCAATCTAGCGCAATATTGGCACTTTAACGATGTACCAGAGGGATAACCACAAGAAGTACAATGAGAAATATCCATTTTACCTTTATAATGAGTATACAACACGTCTGAAATTTCAGAAAACGCGTTGAATAAATTAAATTCAATTTCAGGACTGTATTTTCTACAATCTTCGATAAATTGCAAACATCGCTTCCGTAAGATAGGTTGACTCACCCTGTACGGACAGAGTTCGGAGTAAAAGTCGAAGTTTTTTAACCTTGCATAAAGAGAAATTTCATCTTCTGGGATCTTCATTAAAGGAAAAGCCCTCCTTACGTAATATTTGTAAATATCCGCTTCAAATTCGCTTTTTAAGTTCTGATTTGCTATCTTTTTGGTCCTTTTATGTAAAACGTTCATTAGAAAGGTTTCGGCGAGGTCCGTTAAATTGTGACCCAATATTAACACGGTTGCGTCTAAGCGTTTTGAATAGTCGTTTAATAAACGCCTTCTAAAAACCGCGCAATAATTGCATGCGTAAGTAAAGATATCTTTCTGCGTATTCTTTGAAATTATTTCGTCTAGGTTCATGCCAATTTCGTTTTTAAACGATATAACCTGATGTTCTATGTCATGCCTACGACAGAAATCACGGGCAATTTTAATCGATTTTTCTCGGTGGTTTTTTATTCCCTCGTCTACAGATAGCGCTTTGATTGGATTTGCGTTATACGTTCTTTTCTGAATCTGAATTATGTTATATAGTAGAGAAATAGAATCTTTTCCCCCTGATAAGCCAACAACAATGTTATCCTTAGGAGAAAGAAGTTTATATTTAGAAATTGTATTGTAGATTTTTTTTTCAATACTTTCTATAAAACAATCTGGGCACAGGTTTTCTCCAGAATACTTCCTGTGGAAGATTGAGTCGGCAGAACAATAAGTGCATACTTCATTCATTATAATGCGACCTTCATTAAGAAATCAGGAAAGGATAGAAAATAAAATTAATATTAATATAACCAGAAGAGATTGAATCCAAACGCTAAAAACGACAAAATAAAATTACCAGCAACGATGAATAAAGTTACAAGGCGAATAGTGTTTAAGATATTTCGTTTTTTCTTGCTATTTCTATCACTCCAGTAAGTATATGTTACATCAAGATGAGCCTTGTTATTCGAAAGGTTCTTTGAGTCAAAATTCAAGTTTAAAGTGTCGTTATATCCATCCCCAATCGAATCGATTAAATTATACTTTTCCTCTGCAACAATAATTTCACTTGTCTTATCAGAGTCGTTCTCGTCGTATATTACCATCTTAACTTGATTAATTTCGTCTACTCGTAGCTGAGTAAATTCAAAATTATTTGATTCTTCAGAGATGAGCATTCTGTCGGTTTTCTGCTTCTTTTCGCTATAATCCTCTCCAAAAATTGAATTAATAATTTCTTTCATAATTCTATCACCATCAAAAACAGGCAACGGTAACATATTAAAAAGCGTAATGCTAAATGCTATAATGAATAACCAAGATAACTCTCTAATGAGGAATAGGGGCCAATTGTTCGTAAATAACTTTCCTACATCGTTTTTATACATCCAATACAAAACGCTATAGGTAAGAACCCCGATTACAACGCCCTCAACTTTTACATCTAAAATATATGTGTTGCCATTTTCATCGGTTATATTTAAGTTTTTCAGATCAAAATTAGATAAAAATCCTTCCAACCTTATCTCGTTTGATAGGTCTATTTTTGTACTATTAACTTCTTTAATTAACAATCCTTCAGATAAACCTTTATCATAATTAATCCCCCCTTCGCTTTCAGGAAATACTTTCGTTATTTTTAAGGTGTAATTATCGATGTACTCGTATTCGATTCCTAAATCGTATCTTGGTCCCAATGTGATGGTTTTAACAGATTCTTGATTGGTTGTAGGGTTGTAGGTCTTAACGGACAGTTGATCTCCAACAGCGCATTCTATTATTCCCGTCTCGTTGTATAAAACTTGATGTAACGGGTTAGTGCCTTGAACATCGTAAAGATAAATGTATTTGTCGTCATCTTGAAAACTTTTTTTTATCGCAACGATAGCGTCGTCGTTTGATAGGTTTCCATAGTTAAAACCACCCTCTTCTGGAGTTAGAACCAAACCAACTTGAGGGATGGCTCCATAAAAGGGTGAAACTAACAAAGGAAACGAGACGATTAGAATAAGTGCAATCCCTACGGTGATGGCGTTGACATAGGTTCCAGCAGCTGCAATCCGCAACCTAGTATTGCGATGGAATTTTGAAGAATTTAATTCTCTTTCGTTAACTTCTACAAAAGCTCCAAATCCAATTAATAAAAACAATCCCGCTCCAAGAACGCCAGTAGATTTGATGTCAACATCGTCGTTACAAGCCGAAATACCGTGAGCGAATTCGTGTGTAGTAATGATAAACAACAATGGAAGTATTAAATACGCAAATAACGGCAAATCTATTGTCACTCCGGGAATTAAGGGTGCGATTGCATTTTCTATCCTCGGATCAATGATTAGATTAAACAAATTGACGAAGAAAAAGTAAAACGCGTAAATCGTGAAGCTAAACGATACAAATATTCCAATCGTCCAAAAAACGCGCCATACTTTGGGCTTTTTTGCTGCTATCCTTCGTATTAAATTATTTAGCCTTTTTGTTTTAAACAGAGCGATTAAAGGGAAGAATATGTAAGCCGCACCTTTCTTTTTCCTTAATAAATAGGCAAAAACGAAAACTACAATCCAAAAAACAGAGCTGATTACTATCCAAGGAAAAAGAGTTAAAAATGTCTCTATGATAAGCATAAAATTTAGTAAGTATACTATTTTTATGATTTCAAATTAAGTATGGAAATTAAGATTAACTATTAGATTTTAAAACATTAAAATAATTGGGGGATAATGTTATTCAAAATACAAACCATTAGCGGTTTTTTTAAGAGCTTCTTTTGAATTATCTTTTTCAAACAATCGACGATTAATGTTTTTTGAATTTGACGTGGAAAACGCAATTTTCTCGTGGAGTAAGTGTTCTATAAGTAAAAGTAAAAGTTGAATTTGAGGAAAGTTTAGGACCTTTGAAAAACTGTTAGCTCTAATCCATAAACTGCGCGTATTTTCGTTTTCCCAGGAAAAAGTAACGTAATCTCCTTTTAATCTTTCTTTAATGGTTATATCGCGTAAATTTTGTTGGTTTTTTAAAAGATTGAAAATATAGGTTAAGTTTTCTAAATTAAGCTCGACAAGTTTCTCGTGTTTATTTCTATCTTGCTGACTCACATTTTTAAAGTTCCTTTTTTTCCATTTCAAATACACGTGCGGATCGTATTTGGAAATGCTATAGAGAATAAGGTTAAAGGATTGCCCATGGAAAATATACTTATGATAATCCATTATTTCGTAAATCTTCTTTATACTCTTTATTCACTCAAATTTTTAAATCACTTGAAAAAGAGTAAAACATTAAAAGCCTACTTCAATATATCTAAATGTAACCTCACCCTTACGAAGGTTTCTTTCGTTTTGTTAACTACAACTTTAGCGGGGTGGGCTAGCCTGGTTTATGCCGCAGGGCTCATAAGGGATAACGATCTGCCCTTGAGATACCCTGAGACCGTTCGTTCAAATCGAACCCCCGCTACTAATTTTCTTTTAAAATATATTGCGAATTTGCGTTTTGTAGAGAGTTTCTAAAAGTTATTTTTCCTTGAAAATTAGCTCGGGATACACATATTGAAAATCATCTGTGAATAACCTGTGGTTTTTCCACTTGTTGTTTTCTGCTAGCCAAATTAAGTTCTGTAACGGATTGTAATCCTTGAGAAATTCCGTTCCACCGTAGATTGATTTCAAAAGATGCTTACCATCGACCAAATCCGTCAGTATTAAGTAGCGTTCGACCTTTAGGTACTGGAATATGTATTCTAACGTTCTTAGTATTTCGGATAACTCGCAATCAGGGAGGTATAATTTTACAATCAGCCCTTTTTTAATCTTTTTCTCCTTCTTGAATCCGTAAATATAGTATTCCCCCTCGATATCGTATATGTATCCAAAATTGAAGAATTGAAACACTTCTTTTAAAGTATCTAATGTGTCTTCTTCTAGGTTGAGTAAAAATATGTGGATCTTCTCCTTAAAATCCAAGTTTTTTAAGCTTATATAAGGATAAACAAGCTCTTCTTTGATTAAGGCTCGAATCTCTTCGAAAATTGATTGGTTCATAGAGTCGAGAGTTTCCTTGAGATTTATTGATTTCCAATTGTATACTTGCGTCAGTGCTTTGAATTGGGGAGAATTAGGTTTAAAATTATCGGTAACAACTAAGTCTCCAATGTTACACCGTTTTACATCAGAACTTTGGATAGTACAATGCGGATTGAACAGCACATTCTGAATGTGCGTTTTGAGATTATTCGGGTCAATATTCCATCCGTTTGAGGTTAAGTTGGTGTTAAGTTGGAAGATTTGAGTTATGGATTTAATGCTAAATAAGCAATAATCGCGGACGTTCCTTTTCGATTTTGCTAACCAGTTTAGGTAGGAAGTGTTTGGTTCGTTAAAAGGAAAGATGTATTTGATTAAAAGCGAATCAGTAGAATCAATTGAAGCGAGGTGTTTTACACTTTGGAAGGTATTTGAAAGTAGCAATTTCAGATCTATTTCATCGTAATTAAATGGTGTAACATATAAGAAAAATTGTCCAAATCCAAATTTTTTAAGGGTAGGAATGACCTTAATGGACCTTATGTATCGTTTAAAGAATATTTCCTTTCTATTATGGATAAAAAATTGTTTACCAGTAAGTATTTTTACCAAGTTTAGGTTAAAATTTATCAGATTTTGTAGATCTATAGCATCAAAACTAATTTCGTCCTTTTTAATACGCATTCTAACTTTCTTGGCAAGAGTTGACATACTAGCGGTATATGACCAAATTCGAGGGATAGTGGTAAGACAATCTTTAATTGGTTTCAATTCTTCACCTAAAGTTCTTCTAACATAAAGAAAGTATTGGTCGTAAAGATCCCTGGTATAAAAAAACTCCTTATTTTGAAAATCGTAGAAATCTTTTCTTGAAAAAGTACGCAAAAAACCATTCCAGGAATATCGTTTGAAAGAAAGAAGATCTTTTTTAAAAAGGTGATACAATAGAGATAAAAACAATACTTTCTCGCTATTTGTTAAAAAAGGAATAAAGAATTGAAAAAATATGTATCTTTCATGATTAAATAAATCTTTAGCGTTATAGAAATAAACTTTAGGAAAGTAATACTTAATTTGCTCTATTTTTTCTCTAACTTCACTGGAATTCTTTAAAATCATTTGAGGAAAGTAGCTTGCAACTGAATTATTCCAAATACTATCAATTAAATAGGGTTTGATAATCTTTTTATCTAGTAAATCGTTTATTCTCAGATTAATCGAAGTACTTGTAGCATATTTTATTTTTTCTCTTTTTGATATATCCCTTAACTTTTTTTTTTTGATATCTACTATATTTCTCAATAAGTTGGGATTAGAAACTAGCCTTTTAACGGATATTAAACTGATTACTTTTAGGATGGAACATAACTTCATGAATTGGTAATAAAATTTGAACTTATTAACCTCTTTTTCATAGTATTTTCTATCATTAATGTATGATAAGAAGATAGATTTAAACAGTTTAGAATTAGAATCAATTCCATCAAAAATCTCACTCTCCTCAATTTTCCTAAGAATATTTTCTTTTTCGTAAAATTGTTTAAACTGGGTAAAATTGCTATTCTTACCAATAGATACCTTCTCAATAATTTGAGCATAATTTACCCATTTTTCTAAATCGTACAGAAGGTAAAAAAAACCATAACTTTGATTATTTCTTAAGTAATTTAGAAAGTCTTCTTGGAGTGATGGAGAATTGGTTAAAATTTCATAATTTTTTTCAATTTCTTTAATTGTTGTTTTCTCACTTATAGAATAATTATTCCAATCAGTTTTGATAACATTAGCAATTTCTGTTCTTCTTGAAAATGTCACTCCAACATAAGAAAAGAACCTAATTCTATCTAATATTAAAAAATCTAAGAGATTAAGATTTGATTTCTTAAAATTTGTACTATACTTTTTTGTAAATTTTAGTTCATATTTTTCTGAATACTCATTAGTATTAGGATCTATGATGTGCCCTTTTTTATAGAAATCTCTAAAATAATTTAAATTCAGAAAAAAGTCATACTTTTCAAGTAAGAAACAAGATTGTTCGATAATATAGCCCCATTGTTCCATTTTTTCCAAAGTATATGTAAATTCTTTTAAATAAACCTTGGGTACAACTAAAAGTGCCGATAATTCTGTAGTGAAATTATTTACTGCCAGTTTTGACATAGCTAAAAAAGGCATGTGGTTTATGATTTTATCGACCTTAGATTTCTCTAAAAGGGGATTAAATTTGATATTACAAGCTAGATTGGCTATATTTAAGGCCTTCCAATCATATTAATAGGTTGGTGTAATTTGACCCAAATTATTGATATACATCAGGTTTTTCTTAAATTTTCGTATACTCAAATTAGTATGGATTAACCCTTGATTTTTAAATGTCCTAAAATATTTATAAAATTCTTGGAGAGTATCACTGTTTTTAACAAAATAGAAAATTTTAGTTACGATTCTTAGAGTCTCCGCAAATTTTTTTCTCTTAAAATCTTTTGAATAATTAAAAAGAAATCCTTCAAATAATCCTTTAAAAAGATTTATTAGATTATTATCGTAGTTTAAATTTTGATATTGCCTAAGATACTTAAAAAAAAATTGTTTAGGATTTTCTCTATAATTGGTTTCTTTTAGGCGCAAAAACTTATCAAATCGAAATTTTTCTGGTTCACTAAGTAAAAAATCATGATCCACAAATTTTTTAATTATAAAGGATCTCCATTCATGTAATAATATGGATTCCTGTAAATCATATTCAACAAATTGGTTAATCGCAAAAGTTATTAATTTTGTCTCTTTTAGATGGTCGGGTATAAAAGTGAGATAAGCGCATTGGAGTAATAAAAAAGGAAAAAATCGATTATATTCTTCATGAATATAAAAATGAAATGTGTTTTCTCTATAAAAATATTTAATAGCATGATTATGATCTTTTTCTGATTTTACTTTATCTTTGATATCATTAATAACATGAAGTTTCACATCAGTATTGACCACATCTATATTTAGATATTCTTTTAAGTCATTAATTAAAGAATTAAAAATATCCCTAATTTTTGTATTATCTTTGAGATTTGATAATTTTTTTAGTAATTCAAAATTAGGGAATTTTTTCATTATTAATTGAAGTTGGGAGGGAGTATGATATTTAAGCCTTTTTGTATAAAATATGTTTACTGATTTTTTAAGACTTTTGGGTGTTCTCTTTAAATCTTGAACTTGAAAAGTTTAAATCATTGTAGGATTAAAAGATAATGATATTTTAATTTATTCTTAAACAAATGAGAGATGCTATTTTTTGACAGGAATGTAAAATTTCAGAATATGTAACTCAGGGTTTAAATAGAATTTTCTAGAAATTGGGCGTACTAAGTAATTCCATTTAATAAAAAGGTTATATAGATGAAATTCTTCAATTTTTATAGAGTTCTTTTATTTGTGTTAATCGGCATGGCTTCCTTTTTACCTATGATTACTATAGTCTTAGGTTGGAACGGAAGCGGTGGAGGAACATAGTTAAATAATTTTGCCTTTTAATCAAATAAAATGTAATTCCCTTTTTTTTACAACATTTCTTAATCTTTCTCTTTAATTGTTTACCCCGCTACTTATTTTCAAACAAGAGGTATTAAATAGATAATAAAAATAATTTTTTAGCAATTAAACACTATTTCTCTAAAGAAGTGTATAATCAATAGCCAATAATAAAATGATTCCATACAATCAAATCGGTACGATTAAGTGCTACATTAAGCAAGTTCACAATGGTTTTTACGACGATAATCAGAAAATCCTGCACACTCAGTTAGGGAAAGCGAGGAGAGTGAGGATATTTGGGGTATTGGTCGATAAAAAAGAGTTAATAACCAACCCTAATGTGGACGCAGAGTCCTCTACCGACGATTTTACTCCATCAAACTCGCGAATCGAGTTTACGGTCGACGACGGAACCGGGGTAATAAAAGCGATTTCGTGGAACAAAAGTTTGGAGGATTTTAAATCGATTCAGTTAGGAAAGTACGTTGATTTGATAGGATTTGTAAGAAAATGGCGGGAAACTATTAGTCTAAATTTAATTAACATAATAGCAATTGAGAATTTAGACAAATTACTGCTTCGAGATGCGGAAATAATCGAGAAAGTAAAAAAGGGAGAATTATACGAAGTTCCCAAGCCAAGCGATGAGTTCGAGGGTGCAATAGACGATTTATCCGACGATATGGTTGTGGATACATTGTTTGAAGATGTTAACCAGGGTACAGATGAAAACTTGAAGCAAAAGATATACGAGTACATTGAAGAATCTACGGATACCTCGGGAGTGCATTTTGAAGACTTAAAATCGTATTTTAACGTAAGCGAGCAAGATTTAGAGCAGTTTTTAAGAAAACTTGAGATGGAATCAAAGATTTACCAATCAGAGGAAAATTTTTACCAAGCGTACTAAAAGCGTTTATTTAGATTAGTCTATTTCATTTTTCCTAATTGTAACCCTACTTCTGCACAACCTATTTTTATCTATAGTAAAAAATTAATGTAAAGCGAGTTTTATAAAATTAATAATTAGTGAGGAAATTGTAATGGATTTGTACGATTATAAAGAGTTATTAGACAAAGCTTACGATAAGATTCCCGAAAACGTTAAGCAATCGAACAGGTTTGAAATCCCGAAAGTTGAAATAATGAGGGAGGGCAGGAACACTTACATTACTAACTTTAATAAGATCATTAACATCCTGAATAGAAAGAGAAAGCATTTTATAGGGGTGTTTTTGAAGAAGGCGGGGACCATGGGTGAAATCAGGGGAACTCAACTGTTCCTTAAAGGTCGATATAAAGAGCAGGTCCTAAATAGACTAATAGAACAATACACGAAAACATACGTTTTATGTAGCGTGTGTAATAAACCAGATACAGTGATTGAGCGGGAAGGAAAAAAGCAGGTTTTAAAGTGTGGAGCTTGCGGATCCAGAGAAGAAATAAAAGAATAGATAAATAACATCATACATTATGAGCGTTTACCTCAAAATACATTGCCGAAACGATATAGAAACGATTGCGTGTTGCGACGAAGACTTGTTAAATAAGTGTTTTAAAGACGGTTCGTTAAGAATTGAGATCACGAATCAGTTTTTTGGAGGGAACTTAGTGTGTATTGAGGACGCGTTAGATATATTAAAAAACGCTTGCTTTTTTAACATCGTCGGGGAGAATATAATAACCAAAGCCATAAAGCATAAAATTGTATCTAAAGAGGGGATACGATATATAAGTGGTGTTCCTATGGCTTTAAAAATGGTTTTCTAAGAACTTTGTCTTTAATTTCTGATTCCATTAAAAATGAAAATTTTATAAAATGCCCCGTAGATTTTGCGCCGTTTGTGGAAAACCATTAGATTCTTCAGCCCCGCATTTTAGTCTTTGTAGAGATTGTTTTTCCTCAGAAAACCCTCTATTTCACTTCCCAGAAGCGTTTTCTCTTAAAGCTTGCCGCGATTGTGGCAATTATTCGGTAAACGAGAAGTGGTTTAGTTCCAGTGAACTCGACCTATTTAAAATCGTTCAGGAAGCAATTACTAACGCGTTAATTAAACCAGATCGCTCTATTAATAAGATTCAGTTTCAGTTCCATATCGATAACGATAAAACCGCCTACGATTCAGAAGGTAGAGTCGAATCTTTAGAAATTGAATTACGAGGACGACCAGTTGATGGCTCGCTTAAAGAGTATTCTGAATCAATTAAAGTATTGATTTCTTACGATTATTGCCAAAATTGCCTACAATTGAAAAGTGGCATACGATTTCTTTCTATATTGCAATTAAGAGTGATTAACGAAGATTTTATTGATTCTCTCGGACCAATTGTGAGTAAGATTCATGAATTTGTCGAAGAGCAATTCCTTAGGGATCCTAAACAATATATTACAAAGCTCGAAGATCAAAAGTATGGAATTGACCTATTCCTCAGCACAAATGAATTAATGAATCACATTATCTCCTTTTTAAAGAATAAGGAGCACTTTTTACTTAAAAGATCAAAGAAGTTAATTGGTAGAGATATTCAGAAGGGTAAAAATATCTATCGCTTAAAAACGCTTCTTAAATTTCTACCAGTGAAAAAAAACGACAAGATTTTATTTATAAACAGTGAATATTATGTAGAACAAATTTTGAGAAATAAGGTTATTCTTAGAGATGAAAAAAACAAGAAAACAAGCGTAAGTTTTTCCAATTTGTTTAAAAAGAAAAATAAAATGAAAATTCTGGGGGATATTAAATAATGGAGCCAGATGATATCGATGATGACTTGGACGACGATTCCAGTTATTTAATAGAAAAGACAGGAAATGCGTCTGATCGGGCATTAGATAATTTAGAGCGTTTGAAGATAGATAAAAAGCGGGAAAAAAACATAGATCAAACCAAAAAGATCTCAGCTTTTGAATCGGTGTTCGATGAGAGAACTATTTTTCAATTAAATAAATTAATTGTAAGTGGAATTATCAACCAAATTGAAGGGATTATCTCTGCGGGTAAGGAGGCTAATGTCTACTTAGGCTTTGACGAAGAAGAAAAAGAGATTGCGATAAAGATTTATAAGATCGATAGAAATTCATCTAAATGGATGAGGAATTACATTATAGGAGATCCGAGGTTCAAAAAAATTCCTAGTAATATCTCAAAAATCATCTTCCTTTGGGCTTCAAAAGAATTTAAAAACCTCTCGAGAGGGTATAAATCAGGCTTATCAGTACCAAAACCTATCTATGTAAAGAATAACATTCTAATTATGGAATATATAGGTTTTGGAACTATTCCCGCTCCAAAACTAAAAGATATAAGAAATTTGAGGAATATCCCAGAAGTCCTCAATAAAATTTTAGATTTTATAAAACTTTTATTTCAAAAAGCAAGATTAGTCCACGGAGATTTATCTGAATTCAATATTCTTTATCACAATCAAAGTCCAGTGGTAATTGACATGTCTCAGGCGGTTTCAATAGAGCACCCGAAGTCAGAACAGTATTTGGTAAGAGACATTAAAAACATTTTTAATTTTTTTAGTGAATTCAATGTTATCCTCCCCAATCCTCTAGATTTTTACCATGAAATAGTAGATTTTCTTTAAATTTTAGAAAGAGATTATAAATATCGATAATAATTACAACTTGCATGTAGGATTAATAAGAGGTCGTTCTATTTATGAAAATAAACAAGACAAGAATTGCTGTGGTAATTGGAAAAAACGGAGAGACCAAACAATCTATAGAGAGAAAATTGGGAGTGAAAATCGATTTAAACAGTAATACGGGCGATTGTGATATAAGACCCGATTTAACAAGCAATAATTACGATCCTCTAAATGTGTTGATCGCACAGAAAATAGTTACCGCGATTAATAGAGGTTTCAGCCCCCAAAAGGCGTTTAAATTGACAGAAGAAGAGATCGACTTAGAAGTAATTAACCTAATAAGAGTGCTTGGAAAGTCTGAAAGAAAAATAAAACGCATGAAAGGGAGAGTCATTGGTCGGGGTGGAGAGATGCGAAAAGCAATTGAAAAGTACGCTGAATGTTTTTTATCTGTATTTGGAAAAACCATTTCTATAATATCAGATTACGAAAATCTCAAACTTGCGAGGAAGGCTTTAGATATGATACTAAACGGAACTCCTCACCACACAGTGTTAAAGTATTTAGAAAGTAAATTCAACGAGAGGAAAAAAGAGGAGTTTCGAAAAATGTATAAGCCTCAATTTGATTGATCTCTCATTAAACTGATAATTTTAAACCCTTGATCGTACTATTCGTAATCAATTTCGTTTATATTGAAGATGTCGTCTGCCAAGCCTATTTTTGTTTCCACCGGGATCTTTTTATCGCCAATCTCCATATAGTTATCCTCTTTTCCAAAGATTTGGGGCGACTTTATTCCAGTAACTAACAACATTACTCTTAAAAACCCGTTATACTCTTCTGATATCCTAGCGCCCCATATAACCATCGAATTATTCACAGCCATGCTATCCGAAATGTACTTTGCAACAGAGTTGGCTTCAGAGAGCGTCATATCGTTCCCTCCGCAGATATGAATTAGAGCGCCCTTAGCGCCTTCAATATTGACATCAAGTAAAGGCGTGTTCAAAGCGTCGTCAATCGCTTCTTCAACTCGATTTTCTTTTCCAGTTGACTCTCCAACGCCCACGATTGCGACACCTCCCGTCTTTAATATGGTTCTGACATCGGCAAAATCTAAATTTATCAAAGAAGGCAAGGAGATCGTTTCTGTTATGCCTTTCACCATCGTGGCTAATACCTCGTCTGCCACGCTAAATGCTTCAACGATAGGGAGATCTGGAGCAATATCCAATAATCTATTATTATCTATAACTACTAGAGTGTCTACAAATTGCTTTAATTTATTAATTCCTTCCTTTGCTTTATCAATTCTTCCGATTTCAGTTTTAAAAGGTAGAGTTACGACCCCAACCACGATAGCCCCCTCAAGTTTTGCAATTTCTGCAACTATTGGAGCGCTTCCAGTACCCGTACCTCCACCTTCTCCACATGTGATAAAGACTAAATCGCTTTCTCTTAATACCTCGGTTAAATCTTCGCGTGATTCTTCTGCTGCTGCTTCACCAATTTCAGGATCTCCTCCCGCTCCTAACCCTCTTGTTAAGTTCTTCCCAATCAAAATCTTGACGTGTGATTCCACCATTTCCAGATGTTGATGATCAGTGTTGATTGCGATGCATACTGCGCCTTTAATTCCAATCTTCATTAATCTATCAATTGTATTATTTCCCGCGCCCCCGGCCCCTATTATTTTAATATTAGCATAACCTACTAGTTCTTTCCCTTGACGATTAATTGCGTTTTGCTTTGCGCTCTTGATAAGAGATTGTATTAAAATCACCAAAATATGCTTTATTTACTATTCTTAAAATTCCCGAAAAATTAGAATTGATATAATATTTAGGTATTACATTTTAAAAAGAAAGTTAGTTGATACCTTAAGTGTTGTTTAAATCTAGATTACATATTTTTAGAGAGAGAAAAATCTAAATCCTCATCTGGGTTAAATATTACCCTATATGAATCCTCTTTAATCAATATAATCTTCGGTAAAGCATAGGGAAATCGATTGGAAAATGTTAGAGTATACGCTCCAGAATTAGTGATTATAACAATGTCATCCTTATCAGTAATTTGGGTAAAAAAATAGTTCTTCGCTAAGATATCTTGATCGGTGGGTATAATCCCTGCGATAGTAGTTTTGTATTTGTGAGGCTGATCAATTTTAGATGCGTTGTAAAATCTAAAGGAACTTTTCGAAAATTTAGGACAAATATGATTGCCCACATTAAGGAACAGGGTCCTATTTTGAGAGAGATTTACCACTTTTGAGACAAAAACGCCTGCGTCTCCAACAAAATACCGTCCAGGTTCAAACATGATGTTTTCATATTTAAGGTTGTAAGAAGTTAGGGTCTTATTAATTGTTGTAAAGATTTTAACTAAATTATTTTTATCCATTACAGCCGCTTCAGGAAAGCCGCCCCCAAAATTAAGGTTTTGAATTTTTATGCCGATTTTATCTAATAATTTTATATTATTTACAATAAGTTGGGTATTTTTATCGAATTGAAACGCGCTATTCATTTGCGTTCCGTAATGCGAAAGAATTGAATCAATGTTTAAAAAGTTATCTGACTCGTTTACCTTTTTTAATTCACTTAGATTTGCTTTATTTAAATTCACTCCTAAATGAGAAGTATATTTCTCATTCGAGACTCTCAGAAATACATTAACAGGTTTTTTAAGTTGTTTTGATAGAGCGTCTAATACCTTTAAATCTTCAAGGTTATAGATCGCAATATTACACACTCCAGAAAGCAATGCTGAGCGTATTATCTCTTTTGATAATAATGGTCCACCAAGAATGATTTCTTTTCCTGGTAAGTTTAGTTTTAAAGCTAGATTCAACTCTAAATTACTAATTAATTCTGCTCCAATATCTTTAGAATGAACAATTTCGCAAATTTTTTGCAAATAATTGGCTTTATACGAGTAAAAGCATTTAAACTTCTGGAACGTGGTTTTTAGAGCTTCAGTAAATGTATCTATATTATGTCTTATACGATTTTCTAAGAAAAGCAAAATTGGAGTTTTAAATTCTTTTAGTAAATCTTCAAGTAATACTGAGTCAAAAAAAACCGATTTTCCTTCAACTTTGATGTAATTATTACCAGAAATATTTTTCAAAATAAACACCTATGTGTGGGATTTAAAATTCTAGAGTAAAAATTGTGCGTTTTTTTTGCCACGATTTCCCAAGTATAATTGTGGACGACTTTATTTCTCCCTCGTTCTCCAAATTTCTTACTTAAGCGTTTCCGTTCCAATAAGGTAATCACTTTGTCAGCAATATCTACTGGATTGTTAAATTCTACTAATAATCCATCGTATTTATCTTGTATAACTTCAGGAGTAGCTCCGATATTTGCCCCAATAACAGGTTTACTAGCTGCCCAAGATTCAAGAAATGCTATTCCAAATGCATCGCTTCGACTCGGCATCAGATACACATCAGCTTCCTTGAAAGCATTGATTTTTTTTTTATCAAAATAACCGGTCATGTTCTCCGGTGTGAAGTTAATTATTCTTACATCGTAGCTCCTTTTAAGTTTTGATAACTCCCGATTGAATGCTATTGTAGGGGGCCCTATAAACACAAAATACACTTTTCTTATTTTCTTAATAATATATGGAATCGAATGTAATATAGAAAGCGCTCCTTTCTCGTAATTTTTATATCCACAATAAAGAACCATCTTGTAGTTTTGCTCGCCACTTAAGAAATATTTTTGTTTAAAAGGGTATTTATTATGTTTGATCTTTTTGGATGGGGAGAATTTCTCGTGATCTACTCCCATAGATATAACTTCAATTCGCTCGCTGCTAATACCGAGGGAACTCATTAGCACTTTTTTTTCTAAGTTGGTACAGGCTATTAAATAGTCAAATTTGGTTAGAATTTGGCTTAAATCGTTGTTAAGATAGCGGGGATTAGAAAAATGGAAGAAGGGGGTACATATACAAGGAACTTTAAATCTTCTTGAGAATAAAAGGGAAATGACCAAATTGAAATAGGGAAAAAAAGTGCAGTGAATTAAATTGTAATTAAAATTATCGGTTTTAAAATTACTATCTAATAGCTCCTTTAAGAAGGGTCCGTTATTTAGCAAATTTTTTAAGGATTTGTCGGATATTTCCAATGAGTATAGTTCTTTAAAAGATTTCACGTAGGCTTCTTGTTGAGTTAAATTAAACGAATAATGAATAGGATGTCTTTGTACTTTTAAACCGTTTACCTTAGAATAATCTGTATTTGTCTCGTGAATTTTAAATCCTTCCTCATTTCTCAATGCGTTAAAATCAATTGCATTAGAAGCGTGAATTTCTACATCGTATAGGTTGTGTGCATCAAATATCTCTGCGATTCTTTGAATGTAAAATTCAGCTCCCGAAATTGCGGGAAAATATCGCGTAGGGAAATAAAATATACGTTTCAATTCAGCTTGTTTAAATACAATAAATTAATAAATAATATGAATATTAATGTCAAAAGAATCATTCCTTAAATTTTTCAACATCCTTCAAGAAAAAAAACCCGATTTGAGGAAACTGATCTCTTTAGTGGAACAATTTTTCCCTAATAAGAAAGAAAAGATTTTCGAGACTTTAAGGCGGGGAACGGTAAAATATGAGTGTTATCCTTCTCAAAGAATAATATGGATAGTTAAGGGAAACAACAAAGATTACCATATTCTTCCAAAAGTTTATTGTTCTTGCTCCGATTTCTATAAAAATGTAGTTATTTCGAGGAATCAAGATTTTTGTAAACACTTAATTGTACAGGTTATAAGCGAGAGTTTAGACGACTATACAACTATTCGATTAAAGGATAGAGATTTTCAAAAGCTTATCGATTCTCTATAATCACACCCTAATAATTTCTGCTTCATTTAGGAGCGCTTTTAAATTGTAATCGCGAATAATTGAACTAGCAATTCGAATTTCATCCATCCTAGCGTGGGTTTCAGGATATTGAGGATTGAATCTACACTCCCCAATTTTTTGAGAACAAAGCTGATATAAACCGAAGTTTTTATTGAGTTTAACAACTTCGTCTTTGTTGAACCCAATTAATGGTCTTATCAACACGAAATCGTCTATCAGAGAGTTATAACTAAATAGATTATCTAAAGTTTGACTGGCTTGCTCTCCCAAAATATCACCAGTTACAATATATCTTGTATTTTCAATTTTTCCAATTTCCTTGGCGATTCTTATCATAGTTCGTTTACACATTAAACAGGTTAATTTTCTTTGGCAAACTGAAGAAACATACCCTAAGAATTGATCAAATTCTACATAGTAAAGTTGGGTTGATTTTTCGTAGTTTATGCATATTTTCTTAATGATCGCAGTTATTTTGCGTTTGAAGATTAAAGAATTTTTACGTGATGTTGAGAAGGTAAGAAATATAGGGATAAAACCCAATTTCACCATCAAAGCACAAGCAACTGGACTATCTAATCCGCCTGAAAGAAGCGAAACAAAGGATTGTTTGATTGTCATTAGAGATTTCCCTTTATTATTCAATTCTAATTTCCATTCTCTCCCAATTCTTCAACGCTAAATCTAATTGTTCGTGCGTGATTTTTTTTGGAATTGATATTGCTTGCTCTTGTTCTAATTTTTTTAAGTAAAGAATAATTCTCTTGTTTTTATCAAGAAATTCTTCTGCATATAAATATTGTTTCCCAAAAATTGACTTCAAACGACTTACATCAGAATTTGCTAAGACATCGTAGTTGTTCTTCACAAAAAGACACTCGGGATCGATAGAGATTTGAATATTAAACGCATCGATATTCTTGATTGCGAGGGGAAATGCTAGGCACGCTAATGGTTTGAATTCTTGAACTTTACATCCAAATTGGTTGGAATAAAACGGGCAAGTTTTCAAATTAGATAATAAAAATTTATACGTTACTACTAGAATTTTCTTATTTTTAAAATCGGGAAAGACTAAATCTTCAATTACTTTAAATTTATTTGCTAATTCCGTTGATTTCTCCTTTTCGATGAAATCTATTAATAGATCGACTTCGTTTGGGTAAAGAGGGATTCTTTTAGAATATTCTCCATTATTGACATTACTACAGCAAGATCCACACCGAATACATGAATAGGTTAATCTGGACATTTACCCAATTACTAACTTCAATAATTATTAACTATATTATAATGATTCTTTAAAATTATTCTGTATCTTAGTTTTTCTTATAATTCTCTATCTAAAAATATCATTATTATAGTAAATAACCAGTCTATCTGCATATTATTCCTTTTTTTTAAAGAGAGTAAACTCTAAAATATTATCCTAAGTCGATGTGAAATACTAAGAATAGTTGAGGATTTTTAATATCTATTTAATAGAGGTTTTATAATGGATGGAATAAAGGTAATTAAACATTTTGATCTTATTAAAGGGGATTTAGTTAATCCTATAGCGATTATTGGCTGTCCAGGAATAGCAGATGTGGGAAAATTTGCACTTGATTCATTAATTGGACAATTAGATGCTAAAAGCTATATCGACATAATATTTGACGATTATCCCGCAGGAGCTATTGTAGATGATAGTCTTTTATCGGCACCTAAAGCTGAAGTTTTAATATGGAAAGATCCTAAATATTCCAGAGATATTGTTTTAATAACTGCTGATGCACAAAGTTTAACTCCAAAAGGGATATACCGCATCTCAAATTTTCTGACAGAGATAATCCATCAATGTGGGATACAATTGATCTTAGCTTTAGGCGCTTATCCAATCAATAGTCGAAATTTAAATGTGAACTATCCTAAAATATTTGTAAGTTCAACAGATCGCAAATTAATTTCAGATTTTATAAATACAAATAATTTTGAGAGAATCCCAAAAGGAGTTATAATTGGAGCTAACGGATTGATTCCCACTTTGGCAAAGGCAAGATTTGGAATAGAGGGATTGGTCTTTCTCGCTGAGACAGATAATGTCGCTATTATTAACGAAGATATAACGGATCTAAAAGCATCCATAGTTTTATTAGAAATGCTTAATAAAAGCTTCTCGATTCCATTAAAAAGTAAGTATTCATTGGAGAATTTAGATGATATGACTAATAATCTGCGAATCAAAAAAGAAAAAATTGAAAAGGATTTAGACTCGCTCCAATTAATCGATGCAGACGAAAAGAGGAAGTCTCTTTATATTTAATTTTTTTTGAATAAATTTATCCTTTATTATATATTGATTTTGAATTCTTAGCCAAAAAGATATTAAGGATGCTTAATTAGTAGTTTATATGAGTTATGTGTGTGCTAGAAAAAGTTGTGGAAAAGAAGTAAGCAAAAAAGAGTTAAGCGCACTTCCAGGTATAAAATGTAGTTATTGTGGATTTCGAATCTTATACAAAAAGCGACCTGATGTAATAAAACGTATTAAAATAAAATAGGATTCGAATCAGAATTAAATACTAGTTTCGTATCTTAAATGATTTATAAGCTCCTTATACCTATTTCTAATTGTCGCTTCAGTAACTCCTACTGCTTCTGAAATTTCTTTCTGAGTTCTTCTTTCTCCTTCTTGAATAGCAGCAACATATAAGGCGGCTCCTGCCAAACCCGTTGGAGCTTTCCCAGCAGTTATTCTGTATTTCTTAGCTAAGTTCAATAGTTCTGCGGCTCTATTTTGAGTTTTTCCAGATAAGTTTAATTCAGCGCAGAATCTAGGTATGAAATTTACTGGTGAAGAAACCTCAATATTAATTTTTAGTTCATTTAAGATTAGTCTATAGCACCGGGCAATTTTCTTTTTGTCTACAAGTGAATATTCTAAGAAATCATCAATAGTTTTAGGAACATTATTTATTCGACAGGAAAGATATATCGATGCAATCAGCATCGCCTCTATAGATCTACCTCGTATTAAGTTTTTATAAGCCATCTTTCTGTAGATATGTGCTGAAGACTCCTTGATTTCCTTTGATAGCGTTAATTGAGACGACAGTCGATCTAACTCATTCATAGCAGACACAAGGTTTCTATCAATAGATTTATTAGTTCTTGTTCTAACATGCCATTTTCTTAACCTATAAACTTCAGCTTTCATTTTTGGGGTTATTGACTTGCCAAATGCGTCTTTATTTTTCCAACCAATCATAGTGCTTAATCCCTTATCATGAAGGGTTAATGTAGTAGGTGCCCCAACTCTTACTTTTCTATTTGCTTCTTCTGAAGAAAACGCTCGCCATTCCGGTCCAGAGTCTATAGTTTTTTGAGATACCACTAGACCGCATTGATTACAAGTAATTTCCCCTCGAGAGTTATCAGATATTAAAGTAGTTTTTCCACATTCTGGGCATATATTTGTTACATTTTGAGACAAAATTTAACTCGACCCCTAAAAAAACTTATCTTTAATTTCTATAATTAATGTCGCACATTTAAATATTTGCGTTTTAAAGATTTATCAATTAATAATTTTCAGAGAGAGAGAAATTCGAGATAACTTTTTTGATTAATAGCTCTTCTAAATGTTTTTGTCGGAAGATCCAATATTTTAATCTTCTTATTTTACGACGATTTAAATAATTATGAATAATGAACTTAGAAAAGTTTCTAAGAGAGAGATTAGAATGATTGTTTTTTTGTCTAACATAGTATTATTAGAAAATTAAAGTTCTTTTTTTCAAATTATAAACTAGTAGCAGAATCTAGGCACGCTTAATTACGAGTAATTACAGGAGGCAAGTAAAGTTCGACTTCTCCAATTTTGCCTCTGATTCTAAATCCTTTTATTTCGTAAGAAAACAAAACTTAAAATAAGTATTTTAAACTAACCAATCTGATATTTTTTTTGTTACATCATGTTTTATTAATGAAATTTACAGTAATTATGTAGGAACATTTTTTAAAAAAATAAATTTTTATATTGTAAACCTATTTATCATGTGTCTACAACATATTTTTATTCAAGTATTAGATTAAAATTAGCGTGTAACTACAATTTAACTTCAATTTGAAATTATATATATTTATAATAGAATAATACTATCATATAAGTATCATAAACTAAGATAAAAGGGAGTTATAAAAAATGCCAATAGATCCTGAATCAGCTGTGATGAATTTAATGCAAATGGACCCTCATATCATAGCTGCGGCGGTGGTTGAGGGAAAGAACATTATTTATTCAACGGATAATTGGGACATAAGTAGTGATATCGATCGTTTAGTATCAGCTTGGGTTACGCAAAATGCACAATTTGTAATGGTTTCGGGGGTAAAATACTCCATACTTCAAATGGAAGCGGAAAGAATGGTTGCAACCTCTTATAAGGGCGAAGGTAGTATAGTTTGTGCCAAAGATGATACAAGAAAATTAATTACTTATTTAGAACCCGACGGGTATGCACCAGGAGCAGCAATGGATGTACAACGAGCACTATCTTCAATGAGCGCAACTGCGACCTATGCTGATGATGGTGCCCAGTTTGGTCAAAAAGCTGCAGCAATGGGGGGTGTAGCTCCGAGTGGCGCGGGTCCAAGTATAGATCCCCAATTAAAGGGGGAAATTCAATCGTTTTTAGATTGGATAAAAGATAGCGAAGGATTGGCAGGATATATTCAATATTACATACAACAAAATAATACTCAAATAATAACTGAATTAGCTAAAATTTATACGGAATTACGGCAAATTTTTGGAGTGTAATTCATCTTGTGATTCATCTCCTCAATATTCTTTGTAATAATTAATTTTTCTTAATCTTCTTTGAAAATAATTTTTGACGGATACAACACAGATCTGAAGTTTAATTTATATTTAAGTAATTATATCATATATTGAAACTAAATCACGATTTATTATTCCATCTCTATCATGAGTTTAACAAATGTAATTGAAAATTATAAAAGAAAGTCACTTTTAACCCTAATTAACTTAATATTACTTATTTTGACGGTCGTTTTTCTGATTTCAACCATGATATTCGTAATTTCAGGCATGGATGGTATTAGTTTTCTAGTTTTCTGCGTTATTATTATAATAATTTCTATAGGGCAAGTGATGATAACTTATATTGATGTTAGGAAGGATATTGAGATTTTAACAAATAAATTTAAAGAAACTCCTATATCAGATTTTGTAAAATCTAGTTATGAGAGTGAAGAAAAAAGAAGGTTAGATATACCAACACCCCCTATTATGCCTCCAAAGAGTCCTGAAATGATTTATACGCAGAGTCCTGAACAGTTTGATAATCTCGCTGCACCTGCGGTTCCTGAACCTCCTAAATTGAAAAGAAAAATCGATTTAAAATTCAATGAAAAAGTAATGAGTAATTTGGTAAATTCAGAGGATCAGGCGGAAAAAGTTGTATTAGTGAATTGTGAAGTGTGTAATGAAGTAATTTCTATATCTATTCCAAAAGAACTTGTTATAAATTCTGACTTACCAATTGTACCAATAAGTTATGTACACTATACAAAAAAAAAAGAAAAAGAACACTGTATTACAGTCTATTTAGACCACGATTTTGATGTGAGAAGGCAAAGGATTTCTGAAGTAATCTTTTCTGGAGAGTAATGTTATTATTTTTAATTAGGGCTTTAAGACATTAAAACTACAACAAGTGTCGTCAATATTGGTATAAGACAGAGAAGGCAAAACAATAAGGATAGGCTCCTACGCCATTTTAAATTATTAGGATTTAGCAATATTTTGCAATTTGGACAAATATCTAAAATAGTTCCTTCATCAATTTCTGCTCCACAGTTATAACATAATTTAGTCATTCTAATGAGGTATTTATTTTAATCCTATTTTATTAGGTTTTTTAAATATTTATCTTTAAATTTTACCAATAGTTATGTAATAATTAAACCATCTTAATAATTTGTGCGAAATGCTCACAAAACTTACTTGATGGATTGATAACTGATATTTAGAAATAAAAATAAACGAAATATGAAAAAAATTATAGATAAATGTAAAGATTTCGGAGATTTTAAGATATACATCGTGTTATTTAAATTAATTAAGGGTTATCTTCTTCTTATTTCGGATAAGAAAGAAATGGGTTTAGGTGAAATCACATTAGCGACGCCGAATTTAATTGATGGATTAGAATCAAGAAGCTTCTCTCAAAAATTCATTAGTATCAGCGATTCTAAATTAAGCAATGTAATTGCAGAAAAAGTTTCTTATAAATTGAGAAATCCTGCTCTGGTTTTATTGTTTTTAGATAAAAAGCTAAAAGATAGCGAAATCGCTAAACCCCTAATATCATATTTAAACGATTGTCTATCAGAAGAATCTAATGCAAATTCTGAAAACAATACTTTTCACAAAAATTAATATTATATTCCATCTTTTAGTACTCATCAACCCTAAATTCTTGCAGGGATAACCAAGCGGTCAACGGTGCCGGACTTTTATGAGAAAAAGCTCTCCCATAAAACGAACTCAAGATCATGATTAATTATTTCCGTTGATTCACAACCACCGGTGAGAAATCCGGTGACAAAGGTCTTCGTGGGTTCAAATGGTTTGATGATTGATGTCAACCGGAAACTCCCACTCCCTGCATTTCAAGAGAAAATAATGATTATAGAAATTGTTGGATAAAATTCTTAAATCTAATGAAAAAACTATCCTCCCATTAGGCCAGGCAATAAAAACATCACAACAAACATTACAATCATCATCCCAACAAAAAAAACAAGTTGCAAACGACCTCTCTTCTTTTGCTTTTTTTCTTGCCCAAGATAATTATCTCTACATGCTTGACTACAAAATTTTTTATTAGTTGGCATAGCTTTACCGCATATAGGACAATGTAAATGAGGGCCCCATTTTTTTTTAATCTGGTCTTTCCAAGAAGAAGATTGCGACATTATTTTTTTATAATACGATTTTTTAAATTATATTTTTATAAAACTAGGGAAACTAAAAAATTTGTTGCTTCCTTTATTCCATTATAATTGTTCCATGTATATCTTCACTTCCGTTCCAAAATTTTTTGAACTCCTTTAGATTTAATCCCGACATGATATATGCCTTTATTTTACTTCTTTTGAGTATTTGAAGGGAAACCGCGTCAAAAATTCGATATTCTCCCGCAGAAGCCTGTTTATTTTTTGCTGATTTAAGAATAAGGGTTTGTAACTCTGAAAGACTTATTTTTTTGTACATCTTAGCGTCAGAATTTTTTTTTGGATCTTTATCGTAGATCCCATCCACATCAGTTAAAATTACTATTTTTTTTGAATTGATATATTCTGAAACTTCTAAAGAAACAGAAGTGGTGGATTGTCCTGGTTGTAACCCTCCCATTACTATAAATCCATCAAACATTAAAGCTAGGGATAATTCTTCAACTGATCTCGGAATGAATGAAACGGCGTCGTGCTTTAAACAATTCCTAATTATCATTGAATTTAACCGGGATACTTCAATCCCAATTAGATCACATAGAGCTTCATTACTACCTAATTCACGCATAGACTTTATATATTCGCGTGCAAATAGACCTCCTCCGCAAACTATTATGGTTTTGTTGAAACTTGTATTTGATTTTAAAATTTGACAAAATTCTTCTATCTTACCTGAATTAATTGTTCTGTCTTCATTAAAGAGAAGTGAACCTCCAAATTTTATTACGATATTTTCGCTCATAATAATTCTTAATTTAAGCTCTTATTTAATTTACATATATTCAAACTAAAGCGATAGATGATTTTAATGAAAAATGAAATAATTAAAATCGAAGTATCAGTGCCTCATAGAATTTCTGGTTTTTTTGAAATTGTTGATGAAGTAAACGGAAAAGTAATAGAAAATCCTTCTGAGATTGGTTCTACTGGTGCGGGTTTTAATTTAAGCGCATATGGAAAGACTACAATCATAGCTAAAACAGATATCAAAATTAACTCCTTTGAAATTTTTATTAACGGAATTAATGAAACTAAAAACGCGAATACATCAAAATATATAATTAATCAGGTTATTAAGCTTTTAGACACTCCTATAAACATTGAAGTTCGACACGATTTCCAGCTACCTGTGGGTTGTGGCTATGGTGCTAGCGGATCAGGGGCTTTAGGCTTAATATTTGGACTTAACAAATTATATAATTTAAATTTGAATAATAATGATTTAGGTAAATATGCCCATATTTCAGAAGTCATAAATAAAACAGGTCTAGGTACGGTGTGTGGTCAACTTACAGGAGGATTAAGTATCTTAACTAAAGCGGGATACCCTTGTTTTTCCCAGAAAATAGAAGTTCCAAGTGATATAACAATAATCTGTATATCATTAGGACCAATTTACACTAAATCTATATTAACAAACTTAGATTTTAGAAATAGGATAAAAATAGCTGGAAGGGGAGCTTTAAGAAAATTGCTTCACACCCCAGATATTAAAACTTTTGTAACCACTTCTTACGAATTTGTAAAGAAGATTGAAATACTGAATATTTTAAACTTAAGTCCATTAGAGGATATATTGATTGAACTTAATAAATTAGATATTATCGGAGCAAGTATGAATCAATTAGGTCGTTCAGTATATGCAATTTGCAAAGAAAAAAATAAAAATCAAGTTACTGAATTATTGCATTCTTTTAATGAGAAGCTTTTATACCAAGAATTAAAAATATCCGACTCAGGGCCAAGAGTACTATAATATTATTTAAGTAGTTAGATATAACAGAATGAAGAATGTATCAAATATTTCATTTAGAATAAACTAAAATCTTCCTCAATAATTTTACAATCTCTCAGCCCGAAATCATTCCATAGATTGTGTTCTAAAATAATTTTGTTTTTCTGGATTTGAACGCGATGGAAATTGTTTCTTAAATAAAAATCTATACCTTTTTTGTATTTTAAAGGTAATTTTGTATAAATCGTGGCAAATTTACCTCTTAAATTGTTAATTAAATTCAATAGTAAGTTTCTTCCAACATTTTGTCCACGGAAATCCTTCACTACATAGATTAGATATATACAAATTGAAGGTAATATTTTTTCAAATTTATTAACCATTTTGCTTTTATCTTGAGCGACCAAAATACCTATTAGAGTATTATTTAAGTACGCTGCAGAATAAACAAACCGATTACTCTTGAATTTGTCCATAAAATTATCTATTAATTCTATGAATTCTTTTGCACATATCATTAATTCTAAATAATTTACAGAGCCCAATGTTTTATAATTAATATTACCATTCAAATTAACAGCACTCTTCAAGCTTGATCAATTATTTGGACTATATTTTGTATTAAATCCGCTTTTATCGTTCCATTTAATCTATCACTATTTTCACATACAACACTTCTAACTCCAATAATATCTGGTGCAACATCTTTAATTTTAGCAACATCATTGATTCCTAAATTTCCTGCTAGAGCAAATTTTAATCCCATCTCTTCAGATAGATTTTTAAATTTTATTAGTTGATTTACGTCAAGAAAGTCAAAAATTCCAAGACCATCTTTGATATATGTGTCGAGCATTGCTATATCCGCACCAGATTTTTTGGCAATATGCGGTATATCAAAGATTTCTGGTGAAAAGTCTAACCGACTTTTGTCAGCGTATCCCGCTACAACAACTTTTTTTAAATTGTCAAAAGACTTCACGGCTTTAACTACATTACTCATAAGCTTAACTCCTTGGATAATATCTTTCGGTCCTTTTAAACCTACCTTGATTATATCAGCTCCTGATAGCACCGCACCTAACGCAGCTAAAGAAGCGGATCCAGGCAGATAAGGAAAATCCCCGATGGTAGCGCTTAACTTCTGATGATTATTTGGATTCATCAATGCTTTCATCTCCTTAATTATCCAAGGGAAATTTGCTCCTAATGATCCCTCCTCTGGATTTTTGCAGTCAACATAATCTACTCCAGAATTCACTACGACTTTAGCTTCTTCAATATTTCGAGGACTAACTAAAATTTTAATTTTCTTTGACATAACTCATCCTATAATCATACTTCATTAAATTTAAAATAAATTTTTTTTCAAAATCAAACTATAATATTTTTATTAATTGCTGGAATTTTCATCATAATTAAATAGAAGAATATTTATCATAATATTAAATCAAATCAAATTGATATATCATGTCTCCTAAACAAGTTTTAAAAGTAAATTTAACTCCAGATATTTTTAAAGATCCTTTAGAAGTAATTCAGCAAATAACGTCTCATATGGATATTAAATACACAAGAGTAATACAAACCTATGTAATGGAGGATCGGAAACTAAAATTATCACTAGAAAAACAAGGAAGTAGTTATTTTAAAGGCTCAGTAGTTTGGATCGGAAATAAGAAAGACGACGCTCAAGGTACAGTTTTTTGTGTCGATACAGGTTCTGAGCTTAAACAAGTTAATCCAAGTTCTGAAAACACCGATAACATTGAATTAGATCTAAAAAAGGAGATTTTAAAAATTTCTACAGTTTCAAAAACTAACTGTTCTGTATGTGGAAAAAACATAGAGATTTTTGATCATGTTTTGAGTTGCCCCCTATGTAATAGTCAAGCTCATGGGAATCATTTAGCAGAATGGGTAAAAATGAAAAAATCTTGTCCGATTTGTAAAAAATCGTTAGAGCTAACACCAAGTGGAGAAATAGTAGCGAATTAATATTCAAGATTTTTAATAATTTCGGGTTTTATAGTTCCATCATATAAAGAAGTTCCGATTAAAACTCCATCAAAGTTTTTACTCTTATATAGTAAAATATCTTCCATATTTTTAATACCACCACCTACAAATAAGGTTCCTTTGAATTCAGACCTAAATTTTAAATAAGTTGGAGGAATTCCTCCAACTTTTTGACCTACGCGGTGCAGATCCAAGAGAATTATGTTTTCTACTTTTACTTTTTCTAAAATACTAAGTAAATCTAACAGGTTTTTGTTTTTTAAAGCTGGATCCCTTGATATTGTTAATCCTTGATAAAGATCTATGCTTAGAAAAATATTTCTGACTCCAAATTCATTTATCCCATTTAGAATATCTTCATATCTTTCTATAGTTTCAATACCTATTATGATTTTTTTTAAACCAAAGTTTTTAAACAATTTTAAGTCATCAAAATTCCTTATACCGGGATCGATTAGAAAATCAACATTTTGAATTTGATATATGTCTTTAAAAATTTCAAAATTTGGTTTTAATTTAGTTATTGAGTCTAGATCTGCTATATAGAACATGTTAAATCCAAATTTGTCCTTTAATGAATTGATGATTTCAACGACATCGTTAGATGTAAATAAATAAGACTTTAAAGGTCGATATTTCGATCTTTCCCCCTTCTTTGCGTGTACTATGATAGAATTCAATAAATCAAGGACCGGTATAACTTTAAACATTTACACATCATCACTCTTTTGTAAATGGATTCTACTTATGTCAGACAACAAATTAATATTGAAAAAACTTATTCGATTTACAGGAAATATCTACTATCAAGAGAATTAATTATGTTTAAATAGTTTAATTTTTAAAGGATACTATCTAATTTACTTTTTAATTTATCCTTAAAGAAAAAAGCGATTCTTAAAAAATTTAAGCTCATGACTATGAAAACAGAAGAATATATAAAGAAAATTGTTGAAGAAACTGGAATAGGTCGCAAAGAAATTCAAGAATTAATAGAAGAGAAGAAAAAAGAACTTGAAGGATTGATTTCTGAAGAAGGGGCTCTTTTCATAATTTCAAAAGAGTTAGGTGTCAACCTTAATGACGAGGAAAAAGACTTTATTAATGATATTGAAATCAACATTTCAAAGCTTACGCAAAACATGAAAAATATCACTTTAATTGGGCGTGTACAGGATGTTTACAATATCCGTAATTTTTCCAAAAAAGATGGTACTCAAGGTTTTGTTGGTTCGTTTAAACTATTTGATGGAACTGGAGAAGTTCGGGTGGTACTTTGGGATGACAAAACTGGGTATTTAAATTCTTTAAACATGAACACTCTTGTAAAAGTCATAAATGGGTATGTGAAAATGGGGATAAATCAACAACTAGAAGTACATTTAGGGCGGTTTGGTAAAATATTAACTGATCCAACAGATGTTGATTATAAAAAATACCCAAAGAAGGAAATTCACGTGTTAAAAATCAACGAAATTCAATCTAAACAGCAAGGCCTTACAATTGAAGGAAAAATTCTTCATATTAGTGATATTAAAGAGTTTAAGAAGAATGACAATACAGGAAAATTGTGTTCCATTAGAATTAAAGATACTACTGGTTCGATTAGAGTTACTTTTTGGAATTCTGATGTAGAAAAATTGAACTTATTCAATGTTGGTGATTTTGTATCGATTTCAAACCTATATTCAAAAGAAAGTCAATTCCTAATCAACCAACTTGAATTACACGCACGAATATCAACAAAAATCACGAAACTCTCTGAAAAATTAGAAATTCAAGATGATTCTTTCCAGAAAATCAGCGATTTGCAGAATACTCAAGGTGTTGTTTCCTTTAAAGGGATAATAACCTCAATTGAAAATTTAAAAGAGATTAGCTTAAAGACTGGTGAAGCTGTCTCTCTTCTTGGATTTAATGTAAGTGACGATACAGACTCTATAAGAGTGACTTTATGGAGAGATTCAGCAGAAGAATACTCAAAACGATTAAAAAATGGTATAAGTGTGAGTTTAAAGGATGTATCCGTACGATTTAGCTCATTTTCGCAAAGAAATGAAGTGAATTTCCTTCAGAGCTCGAATCTTGAAGTTATTGACGATTTAAAATTAAATAACATAATTTATAATCAAGTGGCTGAAAAAGCGAAAATTAAAGAGGTTCATGGAAGAGTTACAAAGATAGCTGAAATTCAGAATCAAGAGGTCATTGAAATTAATGGATTCATTGTTAAACAAATAGAAGATAGAAATGTAATTCTTTATGAAGCTTGTTCTAAATGTTTTAAAAAAGTTGATAATTGTTCTTGTGAAGAAACACACGAAATAATTCATAGACTAATTTTAAATGTTTTAATAGACGATGGAACTGGAACCATTAGAACTACTTTTTTTGGGGTACAAGCAGAAAGGCTACTTGGATTTTCCACCTCACAAATTAAAGATGTAAAGTATTCCCCAGACTTTGAATCGTTTTTAGAAAATTGTTCAAGTCAATTGATTGGAAGGGATTTGGTGATAACAGGAAGGACATTATTAAATCAATTTAATAATCAAAACCGATATGATTTAAATGTCATTGATTTCAAGGAATTAAATTATTCCAGTGAGTTAAAGAATATTATGGAAAGAATATAAAATAACAAATCACTTCATTTATTTATAAGCGCTTAATCGCGTACGATCAAATATTTTTAACAATTTCTATAACTTCCGTGAACGAAGTAAACATAGCCGGGTTAGGGGAAGTTGTAGTGGACTGGGTTATGGAAATTCCCACCTATCCCCGACCGGACGAAAAAGTAGACGCCATCAGTGAAAGTATTTTTGCAGGAGGAGTAACTGCCAATTATTTGGTAGCGATAGCTAGATTAGGTGGAAAGTGTGGATTTATTGGGGCTGTAGGAGAAGATAATTACGGAGATTTTTTAATCAACGATTTTATAAGTGAAGGTGTTGATGTTCAATGTACTTTCCACAAAAAAGGAAAAAAAACTCCTGTAAATTTCATCTTTGTTACAGAAGGCGAGAAGACGATTATTCAATCTCCTTATATGAAAGAGACCAGATTGAACATATCAGACTTAAATGAGGATTACATTTCTCGAGCTAAAGTATTGCATACCACAATAATTCATCAAGATTTAACTGAGAAAGCTATAAAAATAGCACAAAATAACGATGTAAAAATTAGTATAGATTTAGAACCTCAAGTGGCTTTAAGAGGTTGGCAAGAATTAAAAGAAATTTTACTAGATTCTGATGTGCTTATACCGAATAAAGAGGGAGCAAAAATAATTACTAAAACTACCAACATGGAAGAAGCGGCAAAGATCTTAATAAAAAAAGGAATTCCTATTGTAATAATTACTATGGGTTATGAAGGTGCTTTGATTACAACAAAAAAAAAGCAATCTAAAATCCCCGCATTCAAAGTCAATAAGGTAATTGACACGACCGGAGCAGGTGACGCATTTAACGGTGCATTTTCTGTTGCGTATTGGTTAAAGAACTTATCGCTTGAAGATTCTTGCAAATACGCAAATGCTGCTGCAGCTTTAAAAATTCAAAAGCTGGGGGCAAGAACGGGATTACCGAACGAAAAAGAGTTATTTGAATTCTTGAGAAATAATAACTTTTAAATAAAATTAACTCAACTTGAGATTAATAGCAAGTAATTTGTAATTCAGAATTTGAATTAGGATTGTTCAATCTTTTTTAATAAATTTATTTTAAACCACAAACTTAAGTTGGACCAATTTTGATTTTATAATATAAAAAAATACATGGCTATTAGAAAAAAAGATTTTTTAATAAAATCTCAACATTATATAACTATTAAAAACTTACTTTGAGATAGAAGAAGAGGATATTATTCATGCAAAGTTCGTGGATTTTTAAAGTTTTAATAGCGGGTGCGGGGGGAGTAGGAAAGACGGCTATGGTTAATCGCTATACAACGGGAAAATTTGAAGAAGGATACAAAATGACGATAGGAGCAGGGTTTCATACAAAATCGGAAAAATTAGATAGTGGAGAAATAGTAAAAATGCAATTATGGGATTTTGCTGGCGAGAGACGGTTCCGTGAACTTTTGCCAGATTATTGTAAAGGAGCAAGCGGAGCTTTCGTATGTTTTGATATAACAGATTACGAAACTTTTAGAGAAATCCCCGAATGGTTAATGAT
>JAHPYY010000082.1 GCA_019058515.1 Promethearchaeota archaeon | reverse complement strand
TCTTCATTGTGGTTTAAGTAATCGAAGAAATCAATTGCGTCTTTTTTATGTATGTCAAATATGTGCCCATCGTAACCAAAATATCTTTGTTTGAAGAAGTAATTTAGCGCGTATTTTCGATAAAATACAGAATTTTTAGAGTGCTTATAACGCTGAAGGTACCTTTCAATGATTTGTTGATTGGTTAGCGTAATGCAAATCGCCCCGATGCAGTGATTTTAAATAGGTTTAAATCAGATATAATTTTGAAGATTATATCTTCAGGTAGGTTAGTCTCTTCTTGAATCTGTCTAAGTGATAAGGAAGAGTGGTTTTCTAACAAATCCATTATAGTTTCCCGTTCTTTTGCTAGTGCATTAACTTCAGCAATCCTATGCAAGTTCGCGACCATTTTTCTTATCTCTTCCAGTGAATCTAGGCGTTGAGAAATAAGTTCGCGAATCTCCCCTGTGTTTTGAGCAATTCGTTCTATTACAATTGAGTTGAGAGTTGAATCGTCCGCTAACATAAATAAATCAGGATTTTCCCTCTTACGGATGTGATCGAAAATAATTCTTCGCACGAAATCAGATAAGGTTTTGAAATTTTCTTTTTTTCTAAATTCCTCGATTTTTTCTTTTTCTTTTAAAGAAACAATGACTTGAATATACCGATAATGGTATTTACGCTTTTTAGATATTGATTTTTGACTCATACACATCACCTCTGGTTTGTATGACACAAACTTCGGCTATATTAAAATTTTGTCGAAATTATCATTAAATTTAAACTAGAAAGGTAAATCCATACGCGGAAACTCATGAGAATCTAGTGGAAAATTATAAAGATGGGATTGTACAAGCTCGAATTAACCAAAATACACCAAATTCTATCCAAAAATTTAAGAATTACCTTAAACGACATTTCGCATTTCAAGTTTCAGGTCATTCAATGACTACCGTCTTAAATGATGGCGATGTAGCTCAAGCTAAGAAGGTTTGGAGATTGACCAAGTATAACAAGGGAGACATAATTATATTTGAACTGGATGGGGTTGAAATTGTCCATGAGATAATTGGTTTTGAAAATGAGAATGGGGAGATTAAATATAGAACAAAAGGCGTTAATAATTTAGAACCAGATATTCAACTTGTTTCCAGAAAGGATATCCTAGGTAAGGTTGATACATCAACGAAAAATCAAGAATGGTTAAATGAACTCGTAAGTCAAGGGAAATTGACTGTAATTGAGGCTTATGCATTTAATGAACACCAAAGAAAAATCAATAGTGAATTGAAGAAAATCATTTCTTCATATGTGAGTTATACTCAATCTGAAATCATTGAGGAAATAAACGAATTATTCTCAAATTCAAATGATATTATGAGATTTTATACTAGTGTATGTGGATCACCTAGAACAGAACTTAGTGGATTTAGAAATTTACTAATAGCTATTTTCGAAATTGGTAGTGTTAGTGGATTAAGTAATAGGAAGCTTACAATTATAAAAAATGAACTGATAGGATGTATCTGTAGCCAAATGTTAAAAAATGGATTAACATTAAAGGGATTAAAACAAATTCAGCTTCCAAGCAATCTTTATGATTTATGCAAAAATATTTGGGATTATTATGATTATAATATAAGGGAATCCTATTTTATTCAAAAATTAAAGAATAATGAGAGAGTTTATCAAGGTGAATGGCTTGGTTCAGTGGAGGAACAACGAAAAATACAATGGAGACTATCTGATGGAAGAGATTTTTATACAGGACAAAAATTCATTGATTTATATATAAAATATAATCCAGACGGTCTGACTCAATCTCAATTAGCTATTCTAACGGAAGAAGAATTAGAAGCAAGAGCAATGCAATATACAAAAAGACATCATTATAGAACAGATTTACCTCATTTAGATAGAACCATGGATAGTCGAATAAGTGCCTCGGTTTTAATATGGAAATTTTTTGAAGAAGAAATACATAAAGATATTAATTCAGATCCATCTCTGATAACACAGAAAGAACAACAATATGCAAAAAGGTTCGAAAACACTTTAAATTCATTGCTAAAAGGTAAAGCACCAGGTTATTGGTGTCTCCAATACCGAAAAGCATTCAATAACCAATATGATTTTGGTAAAACTTCTATTGGGATTAAATATTTATTCTATTCTCATTTACTCTAAACTATAATTAGAATACAACAGGGGAAAATTAACCTATTAATTAATATTTATTTTTAGTTTCGAATTCTTTTGAAGCATCTTTAACTCAAGTAAGACTTTAGGAATCTCTTTAAAATAGTTATCTCTAATGTCAATCTCCTCAAGAAATTCAAGCTTTATTATGGAATCAGGAATTCTAGTTAATTTATTACCTCTTAAGTAGAGATTTTTTAAGTTTTTTAAATTTCCAATTGATTCTGGTAACTCTTGTAAAGAATTAAAGTTTAAATCTAAATATTCAAGTACCTCTATATTTGTAATAATCTTTGGTATTGTTTTGATTTGATTAAATGAAACATCAATGGACTTTAAGGATAATAAATTAGCTAAACTTATTGGAATTTCCTTTAATCCTTGATCCTTCAATGTAATTTGAACTATTGATTTATTTTCAATAGATATTGAATGTTTATAATCAATTAATTCGAAATTAATATTTAGTAATTTTTCAAGTTCTAATAGAGTATTAGCATCTGAATCAAGAATTAAACCAATAAAATCCTCTCTATTGAGAAAATCCAAGTAATCTGCAATATACAAGTAATTAATAACTGGCATATAGCCATTATTGATTCTTTTATAAATTTCATCTAAATAAACTTGTTTAGCAAGAGGATCTCCAACTTCAGTTAATTTTTTTAATAAGGGAAATGATAAACTACTGTGTAATAATCTTGTATCATAATTATGTTCATACCATATTTGTAAGTTTGAACAATGACCCCAAAATTCGTTTTCAGGAGGAATATTCTTAAGAATATCAGCATGAGGTTCAGTATAGATTTCTAACTCTTCTGCTACTTCATCAATTGAATCAATCTTATCTAATGAGGTAATTTCATCAACTTGTATATTCAATAAAAGATATTTGCACTGAATAAATCTATCTCCCTTTATGTAGATAAATGTTTCACTGTTTTCTAACTTTAGAGTGATATATTCATTTACTTGAAATTCTCTTACTTCTTTCGAACTCACCTGAACTCTACGCCTTTAATTTTCAATTTCTAAACTGTTTTTTAGAATCACTTATCTTATTATAATGTAAGTTTCCAATGATTTAATGTTTAGGAGGGAATTAAATTTATAGATTTGAATATAGAAATAAAATGATGTTTTAATTAAATGTAAATAAGCATTGACTCAATAATGAAAAAAGAAAGAACCATAATTATTGAAAATCCTTGTTTAAGGAAAGTAAGAAGTAATTTGAGGAAAATTTTATTACAAACTGTAAGTGATAAAATTGATGAATTAGAAGAATTAGAAGATAAATTAATTGATGAGAAAGGACTTAACGATTTAGACCGTAAAGAAATAAGGAATAGGATTAATAAGCTTTTATCATTACCAACTGGTTCGATTTGTCGATGTGGTAATGGAGGTTCATGTTTTTCAAGTAAGAAATTTGTAAAAGAGCATCCAATGGAAAAAATGGATTTCACTAATTTGGATATGGCATATATTCCTGAACAAGGAGAATGGTTTTGCGTGGAATGTTATAAATGGATTAAGGCTCAAATGAGTTTTGAAAAGTAATAGAGCGAATAGAATGATTAATAAAATTAATGTCTTTAATCGAGTTAGATAAGTATTTATATTTGCTAAGTTTAATAGATTACTCGATTCTAACTTTTTGTGGTTCGGTTTTTGTTAATTCTACTTTCTTAATTTTCATGTAGTATTGTCCTTTTCGATGTATTACTTTACACTCAGAAGGAAATTCTTTTAACTTATCAATAAGTTCTTTAACATTCATTATACTAACCTTAAATTGCTTTCATTTATTTACAAATTCTGAGTTCTTAAGGGTTTCACACATCAAGAAATAAAAGTGAAACTATTTTAGTAGATAATTTAACAAAAAATCTAGAGCCTAATTCAATTCCAAAAGACCTTCATGATTGCGATAAAAATCAGGGTTTCCATCCGTAGTAAAATACTTAGAAGAGGAAGGATATTTGAAATATTTAACTAAAGAAGAATTAGAAATGTTAAAATAATTCATTTTTTACATGAATATTAACTTATCAGAAAATCTACACACAGAAAACTTATTATGCGTAATAACCTCAATTTCTATTTAGAGAGAATTTACTCTACATTTCATATCTTCAAGAATATTTTAACTACTAGGATAGAATAAATGCCAAATATTATTGAAAAATACGTACATGAAAAAGAAGACAAGGGTATTATAATAGAACTATTTGAATCAGGACTTAAAAAAAGTGAGATCGAAGATTTTATCTTTGAGACGTATAAACCTTACCTAAAAAGTAAATCCATTTCGAGAGTACAAGTCTATGCTTATATGTCTCAATATATCGATTCACTTATGCATATTACTTCTTATAAGGATTGCAAATTGTTATTTGAGAAATGCATTGAAGTTTTTTGGGAAGCAAAAGAGAAAGATCCAGTGTTATGCTATAAATCTTACCAATATTGGCAAGAAGATGTAACAGAAGCGACTTCAAAGATTGTGACAATGTTCAATATAGACCGAGATAGAAATAAAATGAAGTTACACGAGTTTGCAGAAGATGTATTCACCAAAATTGGCAAGATTATAGAAAAATGTATTCAACCCTATTTAAGGATTCTCTTATATTTAGAGAAGGTTGTAAATAACGAAAAACCTACTCCCCTATATATAAAAAAGTTAGATCTTGGAAGTATTGTAAAGGAACTCATTAAATTTGAAACTTTTAACGATCTTCTTATACCTCCGCCTTGGAACTTACAATTAAACGATTGGAGAAATATCGAAAAACACGACAAATATTTGGTGAAGAATAATAAGATTATGTGCAAGTATAAAAAACCTCCAAAAGAGAAGGAGATACTATTATACCAACCGGAATTATGGAAATTGTTCTTATATGTTAATGACATATTTTCTATTCTTAGATTAGCTCATTCTATATTTTTTCTTGATAATATGGACGAAATAAAACCATATTGGGAAAACACAGAATTACGAGAAGAATCTTCTATTTTAGATTTGATAAATTGCTATAATACATTTGGTTTTTCTGTTAAAAAATATTCAACTCAAACCGAAATGGTCAAATTTGCACTTAAGGAATTGACAATAAATGAGCTTAATACGCGTTTGGAAGATTTATTCTTTCTCATCAGACCTACTTGGTATAAAGCTCGCAAGAGATATATTAATTTAGAATACTATGATTATAACGATAACTTAACTTTCGTCTTAGATATTGATACATCCAAGAGAAAGGACATATTTACTGATAATGTTAATGAGAAACTCCTAACAATTGAAAACATTAAAGAATGCGTAGATTTGAAAGATTTCGAAGAATAACTTGTAATTATTCAATAACTAACATTGCATAAGGAATCAATTTATTTTTCTCTCTTAAATTGAATCATCGTGCTGATATCAGAGAGGTTTTTTCTCCCTAAATGGTTCGATCTGAATCCTTATACACAACCGTTACCTGTCATGACCTGGTACGAATTCAATACCAACCAATCGATCCCCAATTCCTTCAATACACCCACGCTTCCAATTTGCTAAAAAGTACCGATTATTTCTCGAATTCCAACCCTACGCTTTTACCTTGCGGGTATTGGGGTTAAGGAAAGAGGAAACGGAATAGATTGGGAAAAAATAATTTATCCAGATATTTTAAAGATCACAAAGCAGGTCAAATAACCGAAATTTCTTCTTGTTGTATTATTTTATGGTGCAAATTCAAGATTTTTTTATCCGGGATGGTTTAAATAAATTCTTTTTGGGTTTATGAATCTAAAACGATTTAATAAAGAATCTCTCTATTACTGCTTATATAATAGAAATAAATTGTAACTTATATGTACAAAACTTCTTTTATTGGTAATCTAAATGCTTACTTACATCTACGAAATGAGATTTATTACTCTAATACCGTTATTAAAAAACTATTTGATTATTCATTTGAAGTAATTCAATACTATTTCACATCAAATCTAAGAATTGATATTGGTAGTACCCAAACAGTTTCTAAATATACGAATGATCTAGATATTTGGCTAAATAACTCTAAGAACTATATTTCTTATAACGAACCTGGATTCAATCAAATTAAAAAAAAGATGTACAATTACGGTTACAAATATCTTATATATTTACTAATCCCAAAAACGGGAATATACCATGGATTGCCTTATATCGGGTATACACATAGTTTAAAAAGACGCATTAGAAATCATATATTAGATTCTATGAAAATAGAATACAATCCCGGAAACCTAAGATATATAATAGAAGCTTTTCGAATAGTTGTGAATAGCGAATTAAATTCGATCTTAGATGAATTGGTCAAGCATGATCCTGAGGTGTTTATTGAAAATCTTTCAGATTTATACAATTGGCTTGTATCTAATAAAGGAACGAAAATAGCAGAAATCGTTTATTCTTTTATTAGGGACGGAGTAATTCATAATTATTTTGAATTAAACGTGATTGAGTTCCACAGAAATCGCGCCACTGCTTTATCCAGAGAAAAATTTTTATCAAAAAATTATAAGCATAAAGTAAACGATATAGAAAAAGAAGGTACAATTTGGCCTAATGGACTTAATATGGTTGAAGGAGGGGGAGGTGGAAGTCAAATTGATTACACTCTTCCAATAGAAGATTATATTGGATTTGTTTCGGTGGGAATGAAGCATGAAGCGATAATTTCATTATTGAGAGAAATTTACCACTGCAATTATCCAAGTAGTATTTTTTCAGAATATATCTCTAAATATTTTGGGTCGTTTGCTAATTTACAAAAAGAAGTTTTAAAACCAGTTGTAGAATTAATGATTAAGGATAATCATAATTTTACATTATATGAAATAGCCTCAGCAGTAGGTTATGACGACAAGACAATGGGTTTAAAGATAAAGGATTGGTTTGATGGAAGTGGGTTCAAGGATTTAAAATTATTGATGAATGCGGGTGTTTTAAATTGGATAAATTAGAAGATCAATCAAGCGAAGAAGCAAAAGCTTTAAGAGGACGATCAAGAAGTCAATGGATAAATTGGTTAATTATATCATCAAATAAGTTTACGATGAATGATTTATCCCGAGAAGTCGGTGTTTCCAAACGATATTTATATAAAAAAGATTATGTAGAAACTCTCTCAGAATGTTTAATTAACGAAAGATATGATAATCTAAGTCTTCTTAGGAGAAAGTTAAAGAAGAATTGTCTTATTAAACTATTAAATGATTCATGGGATCCAAAAGATATTCTTGAAGATAAATTTGGAATTGATTATAGATCACCCTCTCAATTAAAGAGTTTTGTAAATACTTTATTTTCTGACGAAATTTTAATATTTGAAGAGATTATAAGATTATACTCGATAAATTCTGATGAAATATTAAAAAAATATAATTAAATTTTAGGAAATGAAATTATCTTTTTTTTTCTTTATCGAGTATTTCAATAAAACTTTCAATTTGGTTGGTTAATTGTACTTCATTGAATTTCCTAGGATCATTCATATCCGCTGTTATAATAAGGCAAGGAATGTCGAAATTGTCCATTAAATGCTTCTTTAAATCGTATAATCCGCAGGAATTAGGTCGACATGACATATTACTATGAAGAACTACTCCATCAATGTTCCATTCCCTCACCGTTTCCTCAAATCGTTTAATTCGAGTCGGCAAGTCGTAAATATACCAGAAACTTAACATTAGTTCTGCCATCGCTTCAACTGGCTTGCTAAACACCATCTCTTTAGTTACTTTGGGGTTCATGTACTTGCTAAAAGCGTAAGTGTAAGGCTCGTAAACGATGATTGCTCCAAATTTTTCTAACATGCTGAAATATTTAAGTGAATGCCAGAAAGGAATACCTTCAAACATTAAGCGGTAACTTTCTTTTGGTAACGCTCCAATACCGTTGTCTACTCTCTGTTTTGCTTCCCTATACATTCTTTTGTATAAATTTATCGGTGCTTTTAAACCAGGCATAGTAAATAGCGGAAAAAGTCCACCGAAAGTATCTCGGGTTGAGATTGGACAGGGAACAACTTTCCGCAATTGGTAAATATCCTGCCAAATCATACTTAAATCCCAGGAGTTCTTCGTCACTTCCAAGGCTTTTTCCTCACTAAACTCGTTACCAGTTACCTCTGTAATGAAGTCGAATAATTCCCATAGTTGTTCGGTAATGTACTTCTTGTAATAGTTGTATTGCCGTTCATTTGTGGTGCTTACAACATGAGGGACATCGATTGTATAATGGGGTACGCCCCCTAAACGCTCCGATTGTACTTGAAACCAATGCACATGAGTGTCGCATATTACATCGCTAGAGAGCATAAAGGACGGTTTTCGCGTTCCACCTTTCGCTATGCCTGCGTTAGTTATCGTTGCTCCCACATTTGTTTTGAAATAAGAGCATAAGTCGTAAGAAAATCCTTCGTCTTCCGCTAATTCGATAAAGTTCTTCGATAGTTTTTGAGCCGCGGAAATGGTCGCTGAGTTTTCAGGTAACATCGGTTGAACATCCATAGTGTATAGTATTTCCACAGGAGTACCGGATGTAGCCCATGCAGTTGGTTTACCGTCTCTATACGCTTGTTCAATCGCTAGTAAATGTCTACCCATAATATTTTTTAAACCTTGGGTTGCGTTCAGCATTTTCTGGGGTTTTTCTAATTTTGTTGCCATTTTTTTCACCTATAACATTTCTTTAAAAGCTTCAAATCTCGTGGTCAATTGCTTGTACGATTCGCGATTGTATTCCACTTCAATGAAATTGTAAGGGATTTCGAGTTCTTTAAATCTTTTCGACATGAACGGATGATCGTAAAGTATCACCTCGCAAAATTTTTGGGCGACATTTAAAACTCCATCGATCTTGTACATCTCAGTGAGCTTTTTTAAGAAATAGAATCGGCTCTGTGAGGGAATTTTAGTGGAATAAATTGGCTTATTTAAGTAATAGTGGGCAATTGCGTCGAAAGGATCAATCTTCTCGCTTATAAGATTCCAAAAGTAACGAGATCCGACGCACAAGTCGTCAGCTACTACTTGTAAACCCAAATTTTCTAGAAATCGCACAAATTCTGTATCGTCTATAACGGAACCAGTTAGAAGTATACGCTTTAAGGAGTTATTAAGGGGCTTTCTATTTTGAAATTCTTCCTTTTTTGATTTTAAGTGTCTTAATACTTCGTTTTTCTTGTTAGTTTGAGTATATCTTACTAATTCGTGAAATTCGGAACTTTTTATAACGAATTTGCTTCTTAATTCTGATAATTCTTTCAAAATTACCCGAATTTCGTTGGTTAGCTTTATTGCCTCTTTAAGCTTCTCGTTAGTGATTTTTACATTGAAATATTCCTCCAATTGTCGCATTAATTCCTTTAAATCGTCTTTAAAGAAGATAAGGGCTGATGCATTCCTCTTAAGAGGGACATTTAAGAAATACATAAATTCAAGATCTACACATTCGTTCCAGATGTCGTATTCGCGATTTGTACAATCGCATCCATGGGAAGTAACTAATCCATGGATCTCGTTGAATTTATCCTGTAAAGCAAGTTCAAGAATATTTCGTGCCCACATACAGTGTGTTGGTTGAATATGTTCGTTTACCTTTTCTATTGGAATGTCAGGATTACCCAATAACCTAATGGGTGTAAAATCTGACGCCATTAAGATTTCTTCGGGGGTAACTGTGTCAGCGTCAAAAATACCTATTTTTTTCATGGGTATTCTTAATTCAATCTGTTTATTTGATATGATTAAATATGAAAAGTTTTATAATTATTTCCTTTAATTAAAAAAGCTAAGAAGACATACTTATTTCTTCGATTTTTAGGTTAGGAAAAAGCAAAAAGATCGACGCGTCAATGTAAACTTGAGTTAACATAGAGGGAATTTCTTGAACGTTACAAATCGTCGTCAAAACACGTAAATTTCTAAGGGTTTAAATCGAATTCGTCCTACACATCTAATATATCATGTGTTATTTGAGAAGAAAAAAAGTAATTTGAAGTGGCAAAGTGTAATTAATCTTCCTTGAAAATCGTTATATTTTTATTTCTTAAACTCGTGATACAACATAATTAATATCGCTTTTAACAATCGTGAAAGAATTCACTATAAACAAGCATCTAAAAAAATGAAAACAAAAATCTATTATTTTTCAGGCACGGGTAATTCATTAAAAATTGCTCGAGATCTCTGCGAAAAATTAGAAGAATGTGAATTAATCTCTATTGCTAAGATGTTTCAGAAGGAACACTTTATTTTAAAGAGTGAAATAGTCGGATTCATTTTTCCACTCTATTTCTTTGGACTCCCTAAAATTGTTTATGACTTTATTAATAAGATTGATGTAGATGAAGTAAATTATATTTTTGCAGTTATTACTAGAGGTGGTGATTTGGATAGTTGGGCCTTATATCAAATAGAAGAACTTCTTAAATCTAAATCCAAATCTCTAAATGCTGGTTTTTTTATGAGGATGCCTGCCAATTTTTATCGTAATGATCCTAAAGCTCTGCAGGACAAAATATTTAAAGAAAAAATTAAAGAAATCGAAAAAATTTCGAAATTTATAAAGAATAATGAAATAAATTATATATTGGATATTAGCGAAAAGAAAAGAGTGAAGTTCGAAAAAACGATTCATAAATTTTATAAAACTGTTCACCAGAGTGATAAATTCTTTTATGTAGATGAGAATTGTTCTCATTGTGGTATATGTGAAAAAATATGTCCTGTAAAAAATATAAAACTTGTAGAAGGTATTCCACAATGGCAACATCAATGCCAACAATGTGTCGCTTGCTTTAATTTCTGCCCAGAAAAATCAATTCAATATGGTGAGATGACATTAAAAAGACCAAGATATCATCATCCAGAAATCGGCATTCAAGATATGATAGAACAAATAAATTGAAAAAATTTCTACTTAGAACTTGTTCTATACTGGGAGAAGGAATCCCGCTCATATGAGAGAAGATTCCTACAACGCATTGCTTAGTATCGTGAAACTTGTAACGAGTGGAATAGGGGAAAATCCAAAAACATTTTAACACAAAAAAAATTTAAGATACCAAGAATTATTGATTTTAATCTCTATTTTGAGTTTTTTATCTATGTCTCATCAAACTATAAAACGGACTCTTAGCAAAGCGCGGATGAAAGAGGAAGTTCGCATCAAGTTAAAGATTTGGAATACTTTTTTAACTGGAAAGTTAAAAGATTTTGATAATTACATGAATTTAATTGTTGAAAATGCGAAGGAGATTTACTTTGGTAGAGGGGGAAAACGAAGTAAAGATTTAGGAACAGTTATGATAAGAGGAGCCTCTATTATATTTGTTGGACAAGATCGAGAAAAGTTTATCTTCTCTGACGATGCCTCGGAAGAAAGTATGGAAAAGTTAATGTATAGAGTTGAAGAAGAGGACGAATAATAGCATAGAAATATTTTAGGTGAGGAAAATAGGAAAAGGAACCCCAAGTAAAGGAAAAAAAAACAAGGCATCAAGCCACAAAACTTGTAGGAGATGTGGTCGACACGCTTTTCACCGGAGAAAAAGATTTTGCGCTAGTTGTGGTTTCGGAAGAACCGCTAAGCTAAGGAACCCGAGTTGGAGAAATCGATACCGACCTTTTTTTGGTAATAAAGGATTTTGTCGATAGAACCATTTAATATATATAGGTAGTTTTGCTATAAGACTCTAATTTTTTAAGGTTATTTTCTTTAAGAGATTTAAAGATCTACACATTATTTCATTTTAGTTTGAATGATAATAGAATTGAAGAAATAGAAAATCAACTAGCAAGTTTGGGTAGTTTTTCAGACATTCTTGGAACTGCGGTCGTTGATAGAAATGGGATATTAGCTTTGTCGAAATTTCCCAGAACCACTGATCCAAGAAAGATCGCTGCAATATCCGCTATGATATATAAGGCAATAGGTAATGTGATAGACTTGATCAAAGAAAATAAAATTTCTAATTTATTATTAGAATTTGATAAAAACCAATTAATAATATTAGAAATTGACCTAAATTACCTTTTGTTAGCTTTGATTGAGGTCAATGTGAATTTAGGTCTTGTATTAATAGAATTAGAAGAAGTTATTAATAAATTAAACCTTAAAGTGAAATACATATGAGTGAAAAAAAAAGTTTTGAGCGCTATTCACGTCAAATTATCTCGTCACATATAGGAGTAGAGGGTCAAAAAAAGATCTCAAGCACAAGTGTTCTTCAGATTGGTGTGGGGGGTTTAGGTTCACCGTTTTCGTTATATCTAGTTGCTGCGGGTGTTAAAAAGCTTACAATAATTGATAATGATGTTGTGTCGATTTCAAATCTTCAAAGACAAATCATTTTTAACGAACAAGATATAGGAAAGAATAAAGCTGGCATAGCGAAAGAAAAACTGTCTCGACTTAATTCAAACACTGAAATATTCGCCTTTAAGGAATATGTCACCGATAGTTCTATAGCTAAACATATCAACGATCACGATTTTATCGTAGATTGTAGTGATAATCTTGAAACTAAATTTTTAGTAAACCGAACTGCTATCAAATACAATAAACGCTGCGTTATTGCGGGTATCAAGGACTTTTTTGGTCAAATTTTAACTATTAATCCTAAAAAGAGTGCTTGTTATCAATGCGTGTTTCCAGAACCCGCTAGCAAATATACCCAAGATTCTCCACTACCAGTGATAGGAGTAACTCCAGGAATCTTAGGAACATTAGAAGCACTTGAGGTGATTAAGACGACTCTCGGATTACCTAATTTAGAAAACACATTGTTGATGGTAAATCTTCTTGATATATCTTTTAATAAAATTAAAATAATAAAAGATGAGAATTGTATCTGCTCAAGAGATTTGTCTTAATAATTTTTTGAAATCATACCTTACGCAAAAAATAAGAATAAATTAATTTCTTAAGCGTTTAAAGTGGATTTTTCTCGAAAAATTCTTTAAATTTACGTCCATTTTCGGCGTATTCTCCCGTAGTTCTTGCCCCTATTAAGGTTCCTTCAGAAGGTAATTGTTTTTTTATCTTAGCGGGAACTCCAACTGCGAGCGTTCGCTCAGGAATCTCCATATTAACTGCCACAGCTCCCGCACCAATTAAAACCCCTTCACCTAACTTAGTGTTTTGCAACACATTTGCTCCAATCCCTATTAAACAACCATTTCCGATTTCTGCAGGTCCGTGGATCATAGCGTGATGACCGATGATACAATTGTCTCCTATTATCGCAGAGGATCCAACTGTGTTATGAATAGTTACATTTTCTTGAACACTGGTATTTTTTCCTATTCGAATCGCTCCCCAATCACCTCGTAGGACTACTCCAAACCATATATTTGCACCTTCCTTAATAATTACATCTCCAATTATCGTGGCCGTAGGAGCGACAAAAGCTTTCTCGTGAATTTCTGGAACTTTTCCATTCCTAGGACTGGGTATTATTATTGGCATATTTTTAGTAATTTCTCTTTAATTATTAAAACTGGTATTTTGCGTCTCTATCTTCAAGACATTACACTAAATAGAAATTTTAGGTCAAATAATAAAATTCATATAATATTAAATCAAATGAAATTCTATCCATAGAATTTTTTTAATATTATGTGGTGAGAAAAGAAATTCAATTCTCAGAAGAGGGAGAATTTCCGAAACAAGGTTATAATCGAATGAAAAACAAAACAGAACAAGATAGAGCTGAAAAAAGCGTTATAAACATACTACAACAAAAGGAATTAAACTTTCGCAACATAGCCCTAACACCAAATGGTAAATATCTCTTAACATGTTCAGAATATCCTCAAAATGAGTTGCCCAAAATTATAATCTGGAACACTAGTGAAGTTTTGGAAGGCGGTCGTAAACCATTTGCGGTTTTAGAAGGTAAATTGACGGAAAGTACTCTTATAAAGGTGACAAACTGGTTTTTATGCGTTGACTCAACCACATTTGAAATAGAAGGGCAAGAGTGGTGGGTGGTTGTTGCAGGAAACATTATTGGAGAAATCTACATTTGGAATGGAAAAGTAAATGAGATTTCGAAGGAATGGGATTTTAAAGAAAACTCTCGAAAAATAATAAATAAAAAAAATAATAATTTCAGCAAGTACCCTAAAGCAATTATGGATTTTAGAATTCGAGAAAATCGAGAGGAAAATGTACTAATTTTATATTTCGCTTCGAATAATATACACGCTGTGGGTAGAAGTGAAACAAATGATAACACATTGAATCAGTTAACACTTACTATCAGTTCTGACGGGCAGATAAACTCTAATGGTGTTCAGGTCCTTACCACTTTAGAGGAGTGGATAAGTACTCTCGATTTAAATAGGAAAAAGGATTATATTGCGCTAGGAACGAGGAATGGTCAAGTCTTTAAATGGAACTTAGAAGAAACATCAAAAGTGCCTATACTGATTGGAGAACACGAGGATTATATAACTTGTGTAAAAATTTTTCATAAAACCGGCAAGATCGCGTCAAGTGGGTTTGATAACAAGATAAGAATTTGGAAAGATAACGAAACAAATAAACCAGATCTGGAAATTGAACTTTTAGGGCATAAAAAACCAGTCTTAGGTCTTGATTTACAAACTGATAATAAGTATTTGATATCTACTTCAGACGATAATACGATTAAAATCTGGGACTTAGAGAAAAAAAATTGGATTAGGAACATAGATATTGATTATCTAACTAAAATCTACCTCAATCGTGAATTTTCAACCTTTACGAGTAAACGCTATTTAAAACGCGTTATAATATCGTCTGATAATAGATATTTATACTTTACATTTGACAATATGATAATTGTACTAAAGAACTTTGGAATCGTGTACCAATTTGAGGAGCAACTCAAATTTATCAAAGACTATGATCAAGAGCTATTTACTAAAATTTATGGAGTGAATTTACTTCAGATTGCTGAAAATATTCCTGAAAGTTCCGATTCTTTATTCATGCTATATGAAACAGTTAAAAAAAGATTACGAAAATCGAGAATTAAAAGCACAACATATAATCTGCAGCTAAAGGGACAAGATTTGGGAACGTTATTTGTGCCAGCTTTTATAGAATTTGAAATAGACAAAAAATTTCAGAAAGAATATATTATTGGAGTAAAAGAGAATTACGATTCGTATTGGAAAGGTATTCAGAATTTGTTTTACAAGATTCCTGATGAACCTTGGCAATTTAAACTATATATAACTACGGATGATGAAGAAGATATTAAAAAGGCAAAATTCGTAGAAATTACTGATCCCAAATTGGACGAATCCGCTTATTTAATAATGAAAGATCGAAACCAGACTTTAACGAGATTTTTAATGGTACTAGAAAATGTTCCAACTGCTTTTGTCCCGTTAATTAAAAACATTAAATTGAATGTTGAAGATGATAGAGGAGATAACGAGAAATTGGTCTTTTCAGACTTTGCCTATTCACCAAATTTTGTAAGAGTTTTGTCTGATCCAAAGAATTCTATTGAAAAGTTCAGAAATATAAGCGAACCAAAGACTATATTTTACGCTTTTTCTACTTTCCAGTTAGAAGGTGGATATAATACTGAAAAGTTTGCAAATATTTATGTGAGAAACATAACTGTGGACTTTTCAGAAGATCTAGAACCTTTAGAAGATAATATTAAAGTTTTCGAGGAAATGGAATATTTCGGAGCCTTCAAAAAGAATTTTCAATATCCTTTAATACCAAAAACTCAAATTAAAATAGGTAAGGGCATTGTATCGGCAATTGGAAAACTAATTGACGATTATTTTGCAAAAATAATTGTTGTGGAGTTTATTTTAAGTTTATGGGGATACATACAAACCGCTCTCCAAGAATTATTTCCGAATTTGGAAATATTGGTACTAATATCCAACATTGTTTCAATATCCACCATAAGTCTTATTATTATCATATTTCTAATGATGATAGTAAAGAAAAAATAGGTATATGAAATTATTAACATAAAAACCAAATATACAACAAGAGGAGGAAAAATGTCAAGTAAAGATAAGAAACTTAACGTAATCATAACGAACTCCTTTCAAAATGATTTTATTGAACCTTTAGATGATTTATTGTCAAAACCTACAGAAGATGATTTACGGTTAGATTATGGTATATGTCGCGAAAAATGGATTGAATATTTTACTACTCTAGGAAGATCAGTAAGCGAGCTAACGATCAAAGAATTCTTAAGCTGGTTGAAGTACAATTCACAAAATACTTTATATCATACTCAATTATCTTATCATCGCATTTTGGAGAAATTTAAACATCGCGTTCATCTAGATTACGACGAAACGCAAAGAATATGGAAGGAAAGTAAACTAAAACAATTTTTATATGACTTAATGGATAAAGCTAAAATCGCAAACAACGAAGAAACCAACGGTATAGAGTATCAATTCATTCATCTAAGAGATTGGCACGATCAATTAGATCCTGACGAACGGAGCGAGTTAGAACATTTTGGATTTCATTGTTTAAAAGGCACACATGGTTCTAAATTTGCGTCACCTTTAGACGAATTGATCAAGAAAAATATTGAGTTTAATATCGTTTTGAATTCTAACAGCATTAGTTCTTTTGATGAAACCAACCTTGAATCTATCTTAGCCACTTTAGTGAAAAACTCGGGAGGATCCAAAAGAGAAACGAACATAGGTATTTTTGGAGTCGTTACTAATGTTAAAGTACAACTTTTAGCATACGAATTAATGGTTATACACAAATTCAACAATGTTTACATTTGCGAAGATTTTTGTGGTGGATTTAATAACGAGGGTCATAAGGCGGGGCTTGATATCATGAGAAATGTGTTTGCAGCAAAAATCGTAGACCATAACGAATTTAGGAGAATTTTTCAGATCTAATATAGCAGATTTTTTTTCATTCACTTTACGATTTTTATTATCAAAGCAAGAGATTTGCTAATTTGCTTATAATCAAATTATGGTAGCAGAAAACCGAAAAATGCACATGAACGATTTTGAAAAGCTTAAGAGGATGAAAGAAAAATATTCAAACCTCACAAGAAATGTAAATGAAGAATTTATAAACATACATCCAATACAGAGGGGTGGTATATTAACCGCTGAAGCCTATAAAGCCCTAATCGCTTACGGAGATGGCTATAGTCTCTGTGATAACTGTCTTCAAGGAAGGATTGACAAGATTGAAAATCCTCCAGTTGTAGATTTCTTACGAGACCTCGCAGATTTTTTCAAGATTGATAACATTATGCCTACAGCAGCAGCAAGAGATTCAAAACGAATAGTAATGTCATCGCTCAGAAAAAAGTTTCCAGAAAGAAAAACCGTAGTTATTGATAGTCTATCCCATTATACCACATACTTAAGTATAGAAATTAACAATTTAAAGGTAAAGGAAGTACCTAACATGGGAGAGCCAGAATATTCTATAAATCTAGAAGATTACAAGGAGATAATAGACAAAGTCATTAAGGAAGATGGAAACTTACCTTTGTTAGTTTTACTTACTCATGTGGATTATAAATACGGAAATTACAATGATCCAAAGAAAGTAGGAGACATCTGTAAAGAATTTGGAATTCCATTCATGCTAAACGCGGCTTATTCTGGGGGAATTCTCCCAGTTAATTGTACAAAAAATTCAATATCATTTATTTCTTGTAGTGGGCATAAATCAATGGCAGCATCTGGACCAATAGGTTTGCTAGGTTTTACTGAGGACTATCGAAATTTTATTATGGATACATCTAAAATTTATGGAGAACTCTCTTCTAAGACATTTCCCAACAAAATCTGCAACTTTGTGGGCTGTCCTCCAGTATACGGCGCTCCTTTAATTACATTAATGGCGAGTTTTCCCGAAGTAGTTAATAGAACAAGTGAAACTATGGTTAAGGAAGAAGCGAAAAAAGCTAATTTCGTCGTAGATCAAGTTAAGGAAGTCGAGGGAATCCAGGTCCAGGGAAAATTGCCTAAAATCCATCCGCTTACGAATTTAAAAACCGATTGCTTTTCTAGGATAGCAAAAACGCATCCAAGGAGGGGATTTTTCCTAAGAGACGAATTTAAGGAGCGTGGGATTATAGGATTAGCCCCGGGAATTTCAAAAGAGATGAAATTTAATACATTTGGTTTGAAATGGCCCCAAGTCAAACATTTTGCATCTAGTTTTACCGAAATATTGGAAAAATATGATCTAAAATAATTATTATTATCTCGGGTTTCGTTCATTTACATTTTTATTATAAGGGAAATTACTAATGATTAAAATTCAATACTTTGAACAAATCACTTATGCGTTTTTAACATAGTTTTAAATTTAGCAAATTTATTAGTTAAATAAGTAGTTAAGTAAAATTAAAAAAATCAAATTAAGCTGATAAGCAAAACTTTGAATTATTTTTAATGAAATAATTAAAAAAACCAGGGGATAAGACTAGTTTCTTGATTGCATCTAACAGTAGAGAAAGTGGGATAACAGAGATTGGAAATATCCCTTGGGGAACCCATATATCATATTTTTACTATTCTATACAAGACATAATTCATCCGCTAGTCTCATATTTCAGAGCTGGACTCAAAAATAACGAATCGTGTTTTTTATTAACCTCAAATTCTGATAGTAAAATCGAGTTATTAAACCATTTAGAAAAATCAATTAAGAACTTCCCTACCCATATTAAATCGAAGCAATTTACAATTTTGGAATATAAAAACTTGTTTTTCCAAGAAATTGATAAATATAATTCTAAAATTCTTGAGAAATGGTTAGACTATTATAATAACGCAAAAAACGAGGGATACGAAGGTTTACGCTTGTCAATAGATTTAAAGTGGTTAAAGAAGAAGACATTAAAAAGGTATTTGGATATAGAAGCTCAACTAAGCCATTTTATCAAGGATTATGAAATTGTATTCTTATGTACTTACCCAATAAATAAGTTCAATAAGTATGAAATGCTCGATATAGCCAGCTCTCATCAATACGTGATTTTCAACAAAAATGGACAGTTTAATGTTATCGAAAATTTTGAGCGAAGGCTTTTTGAAGAAGAAAAAAAAAATCTTTCCTTGATTTCTAGGGGAGTGGCTCATGATTTCAATAAGCTTTTAACGATTATCAAAGGATACACAGAATTAGCAAAAATGGAATCTAAGAAAGATTCCCAGATCTACAAATATTTGAACGAGATTAGTCAGTCGATTTTAAATTCGGAGAAGATCCTAGAGCAGTTACCACGACTAAGTCACTATAATATAAATAAAAGAGAAACCCTTGTAATAAACGACTTAATAACCACAATATCTCATTTATTTCAACACTTAATAACCGAAAATATTAAGATTAAACTTAATCTCGATAAAAAGCTATGGAAATCCAACATTACTCTCGGAAAAATAGAGCAAGTTCTAATAAATATGATTACAAACGCTAGAGACGCTCTTCCTAATGGTGGTGAAATATCGATCTCAACTTTCAACCAAAAAATTAGGGAGAGGGATATTGAAAAAATACCAAACTCCAAGAAGGGAAGTTTTGTGTGCATATCTGTCAAGGATAACGGAATTGGAATAAAGAACGAGGATTTAGAGAAGATTTTCCACCCTTTTTTCACCACAAAGGAAACTGGAAGGGGGACAGGCTTAGGACTATCAATCTGTCAGATATTTATAATGGAACATAAAGGTTGGATTAATGTTATTAGCGAACCAAATAAGGGCACTGAGTTCAGAATCTACTTGCCCGCTGAAAATTAGGTCGATTAATTTATAATAGAATTATTTATTTTTTCTTGTACTTTAACAAATTTAGGGAAAGCACTAAACGAATTTAATAAGATGAGCGTAAACCACCTAAAGGAAGACATTTTGTCGCTAAAACGGAAAAATGACGTAACTATATTAGCTCATTACTATCAACCAATGGAAATTCAAGATATTGCCGATTTCCTTGGTGACTCTCTAGGATTATCAAGAATTGCAAAACAAAAAGTAAACACTGAATTTATTGTTTTTGCGGGAGTTAATTTTATGGCTGAAACCGCATCAATTATTAATCAAGACAAATGTGTATTAATTCCAAATCCTGAATCTTGTTGCCCCATGGCTAACTTTTTAAATGCTGAAATGGTTAAGGAGTTTAAAAAAGATTACCCAAGTCTCCCTGCTGTTATTTATGTTAATTCAACGGCTGCCGTCAAGGCAGAGTGTGATATCTGTTGCACATCTTCGAATGCAGTTAAGATCGTTCAAAAGATAAGCGATGAATATAAGTCAGACGCTGTATTA
>JAHPYY010000081.1 GCA_019058515.1 Promethearchaeota archaeon | reverse complement strand
GTTGTAATCCATATCTTACATCCTCTTTAAGACGCGATCTTATAAGCTAATTTATACAGGTTTTTCAGTGATGGGTTATCAACTAACCTCCACCTGCACAGATACCTGTTTATAGTTTCAACTGTCACCTCAAACTTCGGATAGGCAATTTTGATCTCTCTACCGTTTATATAAGGATTCTTTGAATAACATTTTTTGATAAAGTCGATTTGCTCTTCTTTAAGTCTGCTTTTTACCCATCTACTATTAAGTAAGTTTTTTGCAAATAACGGTTTTAAGAAATTTACATAGTGGTCTCTTATTGAATATTCCGTAATGTTAGTTGCCTTAGCTATTATTTTTTGAGTTAAAATTGATTTATGATGGTGCTCTTTTGCCAATAATTTGTCAGCAAGATAAATTATAGCACCTGCTAGTATAAATGGGTTACGGCCTCCTGATAATAAAATGGGTAACGCTCTATAAACATCAAAGCTTTTTCTTTTTAATTGCATTACATAATGAGATACAGACCACGAATTCTCTTTCATTTTTAGGCGATCTTTAAGAGAAGTTTTATTAGCTATATTGCTAATCAGACGCTCAAAATAATTTAGAGAAGAATTCCTATTTACTTTTTTATTTTTATTTTTGCTTTTTAATATCTGTTTAATGTGATGCCCATAATCCAAACCTCGTCTAAGAATCAAGCGCGATGTAACTCTATGGGCGTGCCCTCTAAACGCCTCAGCAATTTCTTCAATATTAATAGGAGCGTTTTGCTTTTCCAATTTTTTAGCTTCATAAACGCAATATGCTAGAGTGGTTATATTAGTATGAAATTTACCTTCTGCTGCCAAAATTTTCTTGTAAAAATATGCAGCATTAATTCGAACTTGTTTAGTGAGGTTTATTTTTTTGGCGATAATGCTTAGAATCGAGAGAACTCGATATTCTGTTTCGCTACCTTGAATCGAGCTGAATAATTCATAGCTCTTTTTTATCCTTCTAAAATGTTTCTGAGGTTCTGGCTTTAAAAGTCTTCCGTTAAAGTCCCGTAAGTATTTTGATTTTTCGTAATCTATAAACGAACCTAATCCGCCCACATAGTCGGTTCGGTTACCTAACGCTACATATTGTTTTGCCTCCGTTGAGCGCGCTTTTGCGTCTGCCATTAAGAAAGTTGAGTCTCCGTATTTCTCTCCAATGCATACGCCGCATTTCGTGCATATGGATTCGAAGTTAATTAGATTAATATTATTGGAGCCGCATTCGGGACATATTTTCGGATCTCCGTTCTTTTCGAAAATACTTTGGTTATTCTTGCGTTCTTTTAGTCTAGTGATTGCATTCCTTCTTTTCTCGGCTTTCTTTTTCTTGCTAAATTCACTGACATAATACATGAATGTTTTCCAGTTGGGTAAAAATTTTCCTTTTTTTTCGTACCTTTTCTTTAGCTTGAAATAATCCCCTATTTTAATAAGATCGTAATACCATTGTTCTGCTAACCTTTCGCCGTTTGCTATCTCCTGAGTGTTTCGAATCGAACGATTTACGTCTTGGTAATCTTTTGCATGATTAATTGAGTCTCTCAATGGTACTTTTGCTAGCGCTCCAACTTCTTCTCCTTTAAGCTTTACAACTTCCCTTAAATTAGATAAATAATTCAATGTTATTTCTCTAGTGGCGTTGTTTTTTAATAGAAACAATAATCGCAAAAATTTATGCGTCTGTATTTTTTCCTCCATAATTTTTGCAAAATCCTTTTCTGAAACATCGAAACGTATGGATAGGATCTCGTTACACAAAATCCTTGCAACTTCTGCGTTAAATTTTTTAAACTGATTGTTTTTAAAGTCAATTGTAAAATTGTAATTATATTCCTTCCATTCGGTAAACTTTTCTTCTCCAAAATAAATTTTTAAGTACCTTCTTAAGGAACCAATTCTTTTCCCTAATTTAAACGAATTCAGTAGAGTGCGGTTGACTCGTTTGTAAATTTTTATTACATCTCCCATCTTTCCAACAACATAAAACAAATCGATCCATTTTTCTACTAGTGCCTCGTTATAACCCAGGGCATTAGCAAAATTGTCTCCTCTTTCCTTAGTTTGGAGTGTAAACTGCTCTTTCCTCTCACAAATACAGTTTGTAATTGTTTTTCTGCACAAATTAGGAAACAGAACTAAGATGTCGTCAGTAGTAATATTTGGAAACCTATCTACAAGACAATAAATCTGACAAGCGTATTGGTTTGTTTCATTTACGAGACAAATTCTCTTTCTTAGGGTTTCCTGAGACCATTCTAATGTTTTGCTACCGTAACAAAGAACCAGTGTTCTTAAAGTCTTAAGATAGCTATAAACAACCTCATTTCCTCTGTTTTTTTTATAGAGGTATAAAAATCTTTCACTATCAACTTCTTCTACGCGATTTTCAAATTGTGCGAGAAATTCTTGTTCTGAGATAAAAGGAGGAATCTTAAGGATTATGCCACATAAATTCTTTGCCAATCTTAAATTATTTATGATCGGTAGCTTTCCAGTTGCAATATTCTCGTTTCGCTTTACCCAATTAGTAAAAAATCGAACTCCTAAATACTTTTTTAAAATTAATTTAAAATCCAACTCAGTTTTGGGAAATTCTATTCTTCTTTCAATAAAAAAGTCTTTAACGCTGTTATAATCTCCTAATCGTATAAGAAGATCCATCCATGTTGTTAACTCTCTGTGCTTATCTAAGCTAATCATTAGATCCTTCCAAGCAGGCACATGGAGGCCTCTTTTTATATATTCTTTTCTAAGCCCGTAATATCCTCCGTATTTTTTAAAATCCATGAACCACTTTTCCACTATAGGGTATTTAAACCTCGTTAAATCGTTTTTCCAACTAAAATTTCTTTCAATTTTAATAATATTACGGTTATCAAGAGCCTGGAGTTTCTCCTTAAATTTTTCGTCAGAAAAGGTTAAAGCAGTTTCTCCTTCGGATTTAACAAGACACCATAATTTACAAAAATACTTCGAAACAATTTCGTTTGATTTAGGTTGGGATAATAAGAAACGAATTCTTTCAAATCGAGCGTCATCTGCTCTTTCCTCCAAGATTTCTTTATTTACAAGGCTCAAGAAAACTTCCTCTTCTAACCATGGAGAAAATGATAAAAAGATTTTACATAACTTCCTAGCCGCAAATAAATTACTTTCAGACAACGAATTATTTTCCCAATCCAATTCTAATTTAGTGTTATAGCGCTTCCACTTCTTGAAATTACTACCCTTTATTTTCTTAATTAAGTTGAAAAATTCAGTCATAGTCTCAGGAAACGGTTGACCCTTTTTTCTAAAAGCTGTTTTTAGCTCTAGGAAACTCCCATGACTGATAAAGTCATTAGCTAATTTAGATATTAATATATCGATGTTTTGGACATTCCATTTGAAAGTGAATAAATCGGGTATTTTTTTACCAGCGTCATCGTACGCTTTTTGTAAAGCCACAACGCTCCCGTATTTTTTAATATCTTCTACCCAATCGCTTACTATTTTGCAGTTATATTCACTGCTCTTTTTTTCGCTTCCTGCTGAGTCAAAACCTTTTAATGCTTGTTTAAGCTCGGCAAATACTTTATAATCGCGTATTAGCTGGGAATTTGTTAAATTTAATAAGCCCCATCCCTTATTTATTACAAAGTCTCTAAACGGAAAGAATTCTTTTTTTAGTAGATTAAAGATCTGTTTTTTGGGAAAAACCTGAAACAGTCGTCCGCTTTCGCTTTTTCTTAAATAAAGCAATATTGAATTAAGGTATTCGCTTTGCCGAAAGGGGGCGTTGATGGTTTTTCTACATAGCCGAGCTATGTTGTTTTCGTTGATTAACCTTTTTTGAAGTTGAATTTTGCAAATAGACCCCATTAATTTCTTCCAATTAGGAACCTCTTGGTTTTCCTTAGTATACCTTTTCTTAAATATAAAAAAATCTCTAGATTGCGAAAAATCTTTAAACCATTGAACTGATTTTTTACTGATAAATCCACATTCAACAAGCCTAATAGCTAACCGATTATCCTTGTAAGTTTTTCTAACATAAGAGAACTTATCGCTTAACTCTCCGCTAGAGTAAGATAGAACCCCCTCTCCCTTCCATTCTACAACATTTCTTAAAATAATGAGCTGTTCAATAACTTGATCTCTAGTTTCAGGGTTCTTTATTAGAAAAGACAACCTTCTCAATTGATGCTTCTTGATATAATGCTCAATTGTTTCAATATATCGTTTATTCGGTATGGAAGGAATAACCGAAAATATTTCTCGGCATAGTAGCTTACAAACACCTGGGTTAAACTTGTAAAATGTATTAGTTTTATGATCGATATTAAAGAAATAATTTTTACTTCTCCAATCTTCAAACTTAACAGGTCCAAAATAAATTTTTAGCAGCTTTTCAAATCTTGCAATTGTACCTGCAATATAGAAGTTATTTTTGCCATAATATGCTTTTAATTTTCCATAAGTGCCAAACTTATAAAAATCCTTTATCCATTTTTCTATTTGCTTCTCGTCATACCCTATTGATTGCTCTAATCGGTTAGAGCGACATCTATCTTTAGAATTCCTATACTCATAAAGGTATTCGTATACGCGTTCTATTTCTTTCTCAGGAAAAACAACCATTATTTCTTTTGGCTTGACTTTAGGATAACGATCTGCTATAACCATGACTTTAGAACGAAAGCTTTCAGTAAGAACTAGTATCGTAAGCTTTTTCTGTAGGATATTCAGTGACCATTTTCTTATGCTTTCTCCATAGAGTATTCTCAATATTCTTAAATTTTGTATGTATTGAAGAATTGATTTCGAGATAACAGATTGAGAAATCAAATATTTAAACCTTGCGCTAAGGTTTAAACATGAGCTTTCTAGTAAATCGCTAATTATTTCTTTTTCAGAAATAAAAGGGTGGGATTCAAGTAAAACTGTGCAAATTAATCGAGATACGGACAGATTTACACATCCAAACGGCTTCGTGAGGGAATCAGGAATTAAGTTTTCGTTGTACTTACGCCATTTTTTATATTGATAGCGCCCCATGTAATTTGATAGTTTTTTATCAAAGGTAAGTTCGCTTGAGGGAAAATCTTCTTGCTTGGCGTTAAAAAATTCTCTAACGTCATGGAAACTTCCAAGTTCTACATATTTCTGCATCCAATCGGAAATTTTAATGTGCCTTTCTAGATTAAGTATAAAAGTTCGCCAGTCTGGAAACGGAATATCTTTCTCCGAAAAGAATTTTTTAGCATTTAAAAAACCTTTTAGCTTTGTAAAATATCCTTCCCATTTTTGCAGAATGGGCCTTCTGTATGTGATAAACTGCGTTTTAACTGATTTTATTGAATTCGTGCCACATTTTCCAATGGAGACATTGAATAATTGCTCATCGGGTATTTTTTTTTCCGAATTATAGAAATTTGTAAAAATTAAGTTTATTATTTTACTATGAGCAGCAAACTTCGTATAAAGGGAAACTTTCAATTTCAATTTATAGTCTGGCCATTCAAGAAAAGCCGTTCCTGACGATATTACCAATAATCTTAGCGCCTCTAAGTAATTTAACACTATGTCTTTAGTTTCTGGTTGGCTTAACAAGAAACGGAGTCTCTCGGTTTCTACATTTTGATTAGAAAATATTTCTTCTGAAATCTCATTTCTAAAATCTTCTTTAGAAAGGCAGGCTAGCTTTGATAATAACATCTTACACAAAAACCTCGATAGGTGTATATTCGTTTTAAGTTGATTCTTTGAAACGTATATTTTCGAGTTATGCCTTTTCCAGTTAGCGTATTCTTTTCCTTTTAGATCTTTAATCTTATCTAAAAATCTTTTATACGCTTTAGGGAATATAGAACCTTCGGTTAACTTGGAACGTTTTATCTTGTCAAAGCTCCCGTATTCTATAAAATCTGATGCGCAGGTTTTAACTATTTCGGTCCGAAGTTTATATTTCTCAAGGCTAAGCATAAAGACATCCCATTTAGGGATCTTTACGCCAAGCTTATCGTATGCGCCTTTCAAGGTTAGGACATCTTTATATCTCTCTAGGTCATTATACCATTGCTCTACTTTCTGAGGATCGCAAGTAACGCCAGCAGAGTCTTGTTTTTGGAGCCAAAAATTATTAAAACTTTTCTTTTGGTTCTTAAACGTTTTAAATTCTTTTAACAAATAGCCTGCTGGCTTTCCGATTAAGCTCCAACCGTGAGATGTAGCAAAAATCCTAAAATAGCGCAGGTAATCTTTCATTAATGAATGCGTTTCCTCATGTTCGAGTAAAAATAAAATGCGATCGTATCCGTTAAGTTTAAAACCTTGGGTTAACTTGGTAAAAAAAAGATCCTCGGATTTTTGCGGAGGTATCAAAAGATTAAGCGCTACGAGTTCTTTAAGGAGCGCCCCCTCCAATTCGACTTTACCCATAGAATCAAGATCAGCCGTTATGGATAGGTTTCTAACCCCCCATTTAGAGCCTTTGATATTTTCTACATATTTTACGAATTCTGTGAGGGTAGAAGGTAGTTCTCGATTCTTTATTTTATAATGACGCTTAAGGATTTCAAAATCCCCAATTTTAATAATATCTCGGATCCATTCCTGGACATAACTTTCGCTATAGCATATTTTAAAGTCCTCTTTTACTAATTTATCGAATTCAAAATGTTCTCCAATATTGTAAAGATATAGTTCAATCGTAGAAAGATCTGTTCTATATGGCAGATTTTCTCGATAGAACAACGCCTTTTTGCCCGGACAGGCAAAAAATACTTGGAGGAATTTAAAATACGGCGAATTAATTCGCTTAGTAATTAAATCTACATATTGTTTCGAAGAGGCAAGCGTTTCTTCTAAGCTCTCACTATCACTGCTATTTAGAATGCGGTTCACCTCTTTTTTTATCCGTTTCGAAAACTCGCTGGAAAAATCTATCTTTTCCTTCCCTAGATTCTGTCGGGTTAACGAAACCTCCTCAATCTCTGTTAACGCAGCCAAAATGAATACCTACAGATATCTGTTTACATTGTAAATACAACCCTGCCATTAACCAATGATGGAAATGACAACTTTAAATATAAGTTGACCTAAACCAAAACCCATTTTATGACTATATTTTATGTACTAATTTTCAAGTATATAAATAACTAGAGGGGTGAAGAGAAGGTTTTCAAAAATCTCTTACAAGCTCTTCAAATTGGTAATGTAATTGTTCATGCGCTTTTCGCCGTCTCTCTACGCTATCTTCGGTGTAAGTATGATCTAATTCCTTAAGATCTAATATCGCGTAAGGATGCCTTAAATGGTTGTTCTTGAAAACTTTTTTGATTCTTCAGCTCTAATTCTCACATACCTTTTACATTTTGTACAGACAAATACGCTCATCTTTAACCTTTTGTTACAACTAATTCGTACAATACATTTTGTACTAATTTGTATAAAGCTTCGCGGTATATATAAAATTAAGTGATTTTTTTATCGTGATTTAAATATAAATTTCGATCTTATCTTACATGGTGTCCGTACTAGAATTTGATCCATATAGTTCAATAGAAGCTGATGTCTCTGGTTACTCCGTCTACGACGAAAAAAGATTTCTATATCAGCCAATTAGAATCAAGGCGAAGCACACTAACTTAGAAATTTCTCTATATCGCTATTTTTGGCATAAAACTCGAATTAAACCTAAACGAATTATCGTAATGGACGATTTCGTTTTCTTTTTTGTGAGTAATCAAGAATATTTCGATGCGATTTTATACAAGAATGTTCTTAGAGACGATTTAAAGAAGAAAATTGCCATAATAAGATTTGAAAACAACCTTATAAAACAAATATTTGCGTTATTCCCAGATGTCTATATCCACGACATTAAATTGCTTGGTATAGATGGGTATAACGGAAAGCATGTAGTATTACTAAAATTTATCTTTCAAAACGATAGACTCGTTGCAATAGGTAAAAACGGAGAATATATCAAGAAGGTGGACAAGCTACTTGAGAAAAACATTTCATGTGCAATTTACAATGTACCGATAAAACTATGGCTTCCTAAGATAGGATATGATTTTTTGAAAAAGCGTCTATCAAACGGTCTCAGACCGAATGCTAAGGTCAATCCCCCAAGCGATCTTTAGTTCAAGGGTTGATAGATTTAATATATTTTAAAACGAATTTCAAATGACATCAGTAATAAATACAGGTTTAGATCTATATCACACATATATAAAATGATGCCGCTTTATTTTGAGTTAATTATTTTTAGAAAAAATTAAATGTTGCTAGTCAAAGCGTTAAGTCTTATAAATTGCGATAGTTCTTTTATTCTGTCTCTCCAAACAGGTTCCGATAAGTTTACTTTTTCAGTGATCTCTGATTTTATAATGTTAATGTGGTTTTTTTTGCTGACCAAGTATAGAGTAGTAGCAGCATAAGGAATAGGATTTTTCCCCGAAATGGATCTTTTCTTTAAGAATTCCTTAAGTATCCTCCGAGATTCCGCTATTATTGTTTCGCTAAGTTTTAACGCCTTTCCAATTCTATCTATATGAGAAAAAGGGTTATTAGCGGGAGCAATCAAGCATGAATGTTTGAGACCGTTTTTTAGCAATCGCGAGTATTGGGTCTTTATCGTTTTGAACGGTTTATTTGCACCCCTGGACACATCGAATAAAGTAATTGGAATCGAGTTTAGCTTGCAGGAATATAGAAGGCAGACCTCTAAGTACTTTTTCTTAGGTTTTAGATTTATAGCATTATAGATTTCGGTTGCCGTCGCTAGAATTTCTTCTTTGTTTCGATCGATCTCGAGCTTACCGATCAATTCTGAAAGCGCTGTTACTTCCTCTAGATCCATATTAAATTAAAATCTTATGACGCGCATATATAAACATTGACGGTTTTTTCCATTTATGATTTTTATTTATAAACAACGAATCTTGTAATCAAATAATGTCGATTAAAAGCTTTCCTTCTGATTTTTCTGCCAGCGAAAATTCTTTAAAAGAACTGAAAGAGCGCGCTAAGGC
>JAHPYY010000080.1 GCA_019058515.1 Promethearchaeota archaeon | reverse complement strand
TTAGAAATTTGAGTATTTTCAATTGAATCCAAATAAGAACAAAATGAAGTTTTTCCACACCCAGGAGAACCTGAAATAGCGAAGTAGCCTTTTGAATTTAATGAAATTAAATTTAATAACTCTTGAATCTTCTCTTCAAGTGGTACATAATAATCTTCAAGGATGACATAGTTAGTACTTCTAAATGTGAATCTATCTTCCCACTCGAGTTCTTTAATTAATTTCTTACGAGAAAGTACCACAGGTGTTTTTGATTCGGATTTATCAACTTGATCATAAAGGAAATAATGTAATTTGGAGAACTCATCAATTATCTCATAATTTTCTGGTATTATTTGCTCAAAATCCAATTCACAATCCCGTAAGAAGTCATAAAATTCATCATTAGATAAGTTTGTATAACTGATGACCTCGTTCCATAATGCATTCCATTCTTCTGAAAAGGTATCAACAATATCCCTAGATCCTTCTTTAACCGGATTCCAAACATTTTTCAAAAAATATTGAAATGTTTTTATACCAGAAGGATATATTCCTTCTTTTGTTTTCATTCTATCATGCTTTGATGGTTTATCATTAGTGTAGAGATGAACAACGACTCTCTTTCCAGGATTTTTTTCTTTCAGTCGTTTCCAGCCATCTGCAAGCTGTAGAATTAAGTTTGGTGTTTCACCTGTCTTAGTTTTTTTAATTTCTCTAAAGTTTTTATAAGTAAAATTTTGAGAAGATGCGCCCCATTTTATTTGATAGGCATCTATTCTGTTTTCAGTTAATATTTGAATATCATCAACACGACCAGCTTCTGGATCAACAAGAATTGCTTCTCGGAGTGTTCTGCTTAATAATCCTTCATAGATTAATGAAGTGGCTACAATATATTGATTATGATATCCTTTTAATGCAAACCTTTCACCTTCTGAAGGATAATATTCTTCCATTTTTGAAATTTTTTTTAATTAATTGGAATTTTTATATTAATATTAAATATCGAAAAAATAATAATTATATATATTGATAATCTAATTTGATGAAAATGATTGAAGTTAATATTGATAAGATATCTTTTGACTTAATGAAAGAAATTCCAGAAGAAATGAGATCAGATTTTAGTATCAACTGGAGAAGGATGAATCCAGAATTTACAAAAAATTTTTTGACTTCTTGGGAAAAATTACCTTTAAAGAGAAATATCATAGAATTATCCAAGGAAAATTATGATGAGATAATTGTAAAAGATTTATTCGGAAGAGATATATTTTCATTTGAACTCAATGAAAATCTTAACATTTTTATATCCCAATATGAAGGATATTGGAATGTTGTATATACAGAAAGTAGCGGTAAACTCATTATATTTACAGCTTAGTTAGAAATAACACTTATAATCTCATAGATTCCATTAATTCAAATTCAGAAATAGATATAGATCAAGAAATAAGAAAATAAAAAAGGAAGGAGAAAAAGTAATATATGTTAAGGAGTTTGTCCTAAATCTTCGATTACATCGCGAAGAATTTCCTTAATCTTATCTATTTTCATACTGTTTTGCTATTTCAATAGGGTAGTGGATAAGATATAAGCCTCTATACTCAAGGTAATAGAGGTGTGGAATCCTACTAAACTAAAAAAAGATTAATTTCGCATCTAAGATCAATATTACAAAATCAAAAGTAACTTTAATTGAAAAATTTGAAACTACTAAAAAACGATATCAGATTTTTCCCTCATTATTTTAAATTATTCATTTTCTGGAAAAAACGCATTTAAATCAAAGATAATGTGATAAATTTCAATTGATTGGCTTTTGTATCTATAAGAGGCTTTATAAATAGGAAATAGTCGGGCTTCCATTTTAACTTCTTTAAATGTGTCGGAAATATATTTTGGATGTTTAATTATTAGTTCGTCCTTGAGTTTATCGTTTATCTGGCTTTTATTTGGATTTATCACAAAAATTAACCCTGTTTTGTCCATGTTTCCCATATTGTCTAATAATTCTTGAACAGGCTCATTTTTATCAAAATTTCGCTTCCAAATTTTAAACTCCATGGAGATTCTGAATAATGATTGAGCAGCTGATCTAACTCGCAGATCATTTTTACGATCTTGCTTACCTTTAAATTCAACATCAGCGTTCCAATTTTCATCTACATCAAAATAAGTCTTAAAGAAATCTCTGAAATCCTCTTCCTTATAACTTTTTGTCCTTATTAAATTTTTTAAAGGATGATCCCCCTCAATTGAATCAATTATTCTTAGAAAAGTGTTAAGAAATTTATCAAAAAATTGGTTTGAATCCGCTTTTGGAATTCCATTCAACTTGAATCCTCTGATATATCTTATGGGTTTCGCTTTGTAATACGGATTTGGAATGGACAATTTAACTAAGGTTTCGTTTAGTTCTGTTAAATTGAGTTTTCCGTTCCATTGGACTATGCAAGAATAATATTCGGGACTATCATCATTGATTATTATATCAAAACCTTCTTTTGGAATTTCATAATAATCTCCTTTAACTAGAACCTTACTTCTAAAAGAACTCCTATATCGCGAATCTACAGCCCATATGATCTTTATCTTTTTTTTACCATCTTCTTCTAATGGATTTGATATAATATTAAAGGATTCTATGGGATAAACTATTACAATAAATGGAGCGCATAAAGAATTTAAGTTATATCCTATAAACTCATTGATTACTTCGGTGGAATTTCTAAGTTTAGTCGAATCCTTTACCTTAAATTCTATTCTAAGAACTTCACTAAAATTAAAGTTCTTTTGCTTTAAGAGTTTAAAATATACGAAACTCAATTGGTTCTTGCAAACTATTTGTTGTATGTGGTAGATTGGCTCGATATTATCTTTAAACTTTTGAAAGTTCAACGGCAATTCGATAGAAAATTTAAATTTAAATTGAAACTCTCCCGACTCATATAACAATGAATCACCTTCTCTTTTCATCTTTTCAATTAAATCTTTAAAATTTATTCTTTCTTTAAACAAGACTAATTGTTGATCGGGATGCGAATATTTAGGTTTAAAATACCTTTCTTTTTTAGTTGTAAAATCGAGCCTAAAGTAAAGAATTTCCCAAGAGGGATAATAAATTGAAACCTTGTTAGTCAAATTCCGATTAAAAGCAACAATTTTTACTTGTAAGTTGGAATAATCTTCAAAAAGATAAGCATCTTTTAGTTTTAACACATAACCAGCAAATTCTTCAAAATTAATATTAGATTCAGACATTAACGGTGTTCCGAGAGGAATTTCTTCGATAGATGAAAATTTTTCTTGAATGTAGTCTGATAGTCTAAGATTTACAGCATTTATTATATTTTTAAATTCCGAGACATTAATTTCCAGGTAAAATTTTCCTTTTAATTGAGGTTCATCAACATAATGAATTAATTTACAAATTCCATTTTTTTCCATTGATCTTATAATGATATCTTCTATACTAAGAGGATATGGTAAATTGAAGGATTTCTTTCCATTCCTCGTCTCAATCAATGCTTTAATTTTTCTATAAGTAGGTAAATCTCTTAAATATTTCTCAGTGTACCCCTTTAACTCGTTTTCAATCCAAATAAGGATGTCATCATCATTGAAGAATTTTGCAATGTATCTCGTTTTTCTTAAACATTCAACTATATTACAGTCGGAACTTAGCAACTTTTTATGGACATCCTTAATATTATCGTTGATTTCTGTCATTATATACATTATTTATTCTTCTTATCAATCATATATTTGATGTAAAATTAATAATATAATACCATCTATTTATCAATAAATATTCTAAACTAATTGCTTTGAAAGGTATTTGTTAATGACACAGAGCTTGGAAGAAAAAACAATCAACGTAGTCTGCAAATAACTTGGAATCTCGCCCTCTATGGTGCGTATTCAGATGGGATTACTAGTCGATAAGTTGGGTGTGAAAGGGTATAAAAATTGTTCATATCTTGGAACCTCATTATGATAATTTGGAAGAACGAAGATTGATTTGGTAGCGCCAATAAAATCGTAGTTATGTAAAGGAATTATGGTAACTTATATCCCATTTTTTAATCGCAAGTGCTAAGTTTAAAAATCTACTTTCGAAATTCAATACGGTGGCATACTCTAGTAGATACCGGAAAGGAGTAAAGAATAAGAACTCCAACCTTCCCTTTAACGGGAGCCACCTACTACGAGAGATCTCCTCGATAAGTTGAGCTCCTGTTTTGTTCCATCGATTACAAAGATGATTTGAAACCATGTATATTCCGATCGTAGGAACTTTTTTACCTTTCATTTTTACGGAATTACCTCTAAAATTTAATTGAATTTTATACGCGCCTTTTAATCGAATAAAATACTTATCCTTCTTAATACCGTATAGAATAGGGAAAAATAAGCACGCAACGAGCAATATATCAAAGAAACTCAGAAATACGATAGGTAATGGAATTGGGAGAAAGAATATCGCTGCCATTGAGGATGTTGAAAATAGGTTTAGAAGTAGGTAATAAATAACATATTTCACACTTCGATCCACTTTAAACCCTAACGGTTCTACGGTTTGGATAACGAACAATAGCAACGACTTAGAGATTTTTACATTCCCTCTAAATAGTAGATAAAACACTAAAATCGTTCCTATCAAGATAAACCAACTTATCCACACCGAAAAAAGAAAGTAATCTCCATTGTTTTAACATTTTAATTTTATGTTTTTTATGGTCCTGATACGGTTTTCATCAATACGATCTTCATCAATAAGCTTTCTTTTATCTTCAACACGAGAAATATTCTTTTTTTCCAGCTCTTCTTCCTTTTCCTTATCGCTCATAATTTGGAACTAAGTTCTTTAATAATTATTTATATTTTGAGCTAAGACGATTCAAAATCCTTCATTAGCGTTCCTTCTTCTTGATGTTTTTTCACATTAGAAAGCAGTGTTCGAAACTTATCGGTGTCAAATCCATACAATTTATGAACAACGCCTTCTGTCTGTAGGATTATGGGGATGTATTCTACAATATCTTCAAAAAATGGATTCGAAATGCTGCCATTCTTAACAGAATACGCCAAATTATCTCTTTTCTTGTAGTGAATGTCGAGAATTCGCTCAAAACGACTTCCCCACGATGCGTATTTAGTACTCTCGCTAAATCTAATTTCTCTACTTTTACACTCTATGAGATACATTAACTTTTCTGCTCTAAATACGACATCAATCTCGTGAAAGGGGTATTTCTTCTGGTGTTCTATAAATTCCACTTCGAATTCCAAGGGCTCTTTTTTAAAAGACTTAACTTGTTCTTTCATATCCCAATAATTATCGTTTGGTGGCACATCCTTATTTCTAAGTATTATCTTTTCCGCTTGAAATCCGTGCTCCTCGATTACTTCAAGACACCAATTTTCGAGCAAAGCGCCTTTTTGGTCTCTAAACTCTTGAGTAAACTGGAGTTCCTCAAAATACTTTATCATAGCTCTCCATATTAAAGGTGCTCCGGTATGCACTTGACCCGAATAGCAGTAACATGCATAGCTTAGAAATTGGTTGTACTCAGAAATAAAGTTTTTCGCGTCAAATTCACTTGCTTCTTTTGGAAAGTCGAGAAACATTTTGTTAATGCAAAATCTTTCTAAAAACGAATCTACCAGCTTATCTTCGCTGATAGAACGAAGAGTGGTGATTAATTTGTTCCAAGGAAATTTGGTGTACAATTTACCTTCCGATAACGAAAATAACTGTTCAACTAGGTTTAGATACTGGCTGATCTCTTCTTTCCGAGAGGAGACTCTTAAGCTATAGTAATCCTTGAATCGCTGTATTGCTTCTGCAATTAGCGGTTTTGATCCAAAATCTAAAACTGCTACGTAATTAGACCAATAACTCAGAAATTTATTGTAATTAGGCAAGTCAGTATTAAATGAGAACATTTTTTCGCCCAGTCGGTTTAACGCGTCGCGCATTTCGTTAAATAAGCGGTCTTCAACAGGGTAGCTAAACCGTTGTATGTCCCACTTTTTTAGATCTTTTAACGGTCGTTGAGTATAAAAAAGCTGATTGATCGCTTTTGAATCGATTATTGGTTGAAACGCAGGATCGTAGTCCAAATAAGGAAGAAAATGATGGGATATAACGTAATCTTCAAGTAAGTCTTCCACTTGGGAAAGATTTATTTTGGAGACATCTTCGTGACTTACAAAAAAAGAGTTAATTAAATCTCCGTGAATCTGAGCTTGGTCAATCACCTCGTCGGTTTTCGCCTTCGTGTAGAAACTATCTCCCTTATATTTCATTGGTATTAATATGAAAATACCGTTAAGTCGTTCGATGTACCTCATGAATAGATTGTGTTCTAATGTTTCCTCTTCGGTCAGATTGGGTTCCCAGCCCACTAAATCCCGCATGTCTTTCCCGATGAAGTAAGTTTCGAGTAGATTGTAATTTAAGAAAAAGGTGTTTATTTCTAAGCTCCGTCCAACGTCGAACTTAAGCACCCGATCTCTTAACAACTGAAACACTAAATTGGATGAGTCTTGTGCTAAATCTTCTAGGTTTTCGTAGTAAGACTCCTGTTTTCTCTCGTTCATTTCTAAGTAGTGAAATTTTTTGCAATAAGATCTTCTTTAGTGATATCCTCTAATTTTTTGTTAACGACAAACATAAATCGGGAACGTTAATTTTTAGGATTTCATCTCTATAATACTTGCTAAAAATAAACGTTAAGTTATAAATGAAATTTACTATTAAAATCTGCGAATTAATCTCCTTCCTCGCCTTTTGGCAAATGCACCAGCCCATTTTTTGTATTCTTTCATCCACCTATCGTACCTTTGTTTGTAAGGTGTTGTAAGATCTTTCGCAACCTTTCTTATCTCCCCTTTGGGTATGGATGGATCGTATTTCGCAAAGAATCTACTCCAAGTCAATGTATATGAGGATATAGGCTGCATTTCTGGGATTCCACGGGCAGTTAAAAATTGGATTCTAGCCATTACGTTTGCAGGCGATATTATTAAGAACTGGTCGTAGTCGTTAGGATCAAACGGATGAAAGCGTTTTAATCTCAAAAGACCCAGTTTAATAATTCGAAACTTATTTGCAATAACATCTGGATTGCGTTCGAGGAGAGAGGGAAGCTTAGAGATAGTTTCTTTTCTTAATTTTACAACATCGGCTAAGTAACTATACTTACTTTTGATTGAATCTTCGTTTTGGGATAAAATTTGAGGATGTCTTGCTATTTTATCAACTTGGATTCCTAAATTAACTAAATTGATGTATTTACGATAAATGCTCTCGGAATTATAGCATAAAAGATATGGATATCTTAATACCTTCGAGCGAACCATCCCAAGATTAATCAAAAAATCGAATTTTCGCTTAATCGTATCAGTATCCCAACCTAGAAGCTGTGGTGTGCTCGTAATCTTTTCTTGAGGAACACCGAGGGTAATTAGAAAATCGTAGTTGTTTTTAATGGTAAGAAGATTTCTACCTAAAAGATGAGGGTACTTCACAATTTTTTTTAAATTCAATCCAAGACTAGTTAAAAAATTAAACTTGGATTGGATCGTGCTCGGATCGCTCCCAAGAAGATTAGGATTTGAAATTAACCCTATCTTAGTTATTCCAAGCTTGACTAGGATATCGAAATTTCCCTTTATAGTATTAAAATTCCTACACAATAGATGAGGTTGCTCTAGTATTTTTTTCGGCGAAATCCCGAGTCCTAATAGCGATTCGTAGTTCCGCTGAATAGTATTAGGATCTTTCATTAATAAGTCGGGATACTTTCGAATTTTTTCTTTTGAAATGCCCATACTAATGAAATATGCGTGATGATGTTTGAGGGTTTTAGGATTATAAGTAAGCAGGCGTGGTCTTAAACAAATCTTATTCGGTGTAACTCCTAGCTTAATTAAAGTGTTGTAATGAAGGGACAGTGCCCTTGGTTTCAACGCGAGTAATGAGGCGCTCAAGGCAATTTTCTTAACATCGAAGTTTTTACCTCGTAAAAAGAGGAAGTTTCTTCTGATATCACCTTCCCACGCACATCTTAAAAAATGTAAGTCAAATTCAGGAATCATAGAGTAATTCTCTCCAAGAATTTCTTTTAATACGCTGGTTTCTAATAGGGGAGTTTTACCCCATCTAGTATCATTTGCGGTCATCTATGGTTTTAATCTTTATCTTTGTATGCAATTTAAATAAAAATTTATAAAGAAAAAACCAGTGAGTTAAAGTAATTTGTAATTTTGATTGTAGCCTTGCGAATAAGAGACTTTTTTAGACCAAGTTATAAAGGTAAATTCTTCGTCTAGCGCTACTTGTAAAGTATATGTCACATCTAGTATTTCCGCGTTCACGCTATTCCAATTGCTTCTGCTTGCAAAGAGATCTCAACAGAGAGAAATCTCCTTTACCATTACAAATCCCTCAGTATGATTGAGGTAATTGAAGTTAGGAATAAACTAATTACTCATTTAAATAAAGTTATTGATTTGGTTTTTGACTGATTAAGAAGGTATTAGTTGACAATATATTGTTTTAATAAGGTTCTTCTCCAAATTTATCAAGGTATAAATTGTGATATTTCTCTCTTAGCTTCTTTTTACGTATAGAATTGATGTTCGACCGTATTACTTCTTTCTGCGATTCGCTCCAAGCTTCGCTTGAGGTTAAGGCGCAATCGAGACACCATTTTAGGTACCTGAGACCTCGCCAAGACTTTGCGCATTTCTCACAATGATAATTGCTACTTCTTTGCCTACTACTCGTCATTTTCTTCTTACAATCGGGACAATATTGGCTCTTTTTTGCGTTATATATTACCTCTCCACACACATAGCATAGATGATTGTACACAGGCTTTCTCAATTCTTCCTGTCGTTTTCTCTCTCGCTTACGGTTCTCGTAGTCTTCTTTTCTTTCTTTCCATAGGAGGTTAGGGAACCCCCACCAATGAATCCCTCCTTTCCCTATGTGACATTTCACGCAGACTCTGATGGTTAATTCGGGTTCATAGGTAATGTGATGCCATAGTTCCCACGATCGTTTCTTGCAGTGTATGCACAGGTTATCCATCCTCCGTCTTTCGTAAATTCTTTCGATACACTTGGCGCAATAGTGAAACATCAGGTCAAGGTCTAATTCGTTGGAGTATTGACTTACTGTAAGGTCTCTACCCTCCAGTAAGTCTTTCTTGCACTTGCTGCAATAACCCCAGTTGCTTTCTGAAATTACGTAGATGTTGCTCGAAACGACGGGAATAGAGAGTTTTCTCTTGAGTAACAACTCCTGAAATCCAAAATCGACGCTATTACAGCTATACCCTTTCTTGTAATCAGATTTGGGGTAGAGTTTGAGCCTTAAACGTCTCCAAATAGGGATGGTTCTATCTCCTCTCAAATCAGCAAATACAAGCTCGTAACCTCCGTCCTTCCTGGAAATTCTCTTATAGAACAAGCTTGGACTTTTTTTAGCTTCCACATATCCCAGATCTAATAAGATCTCTCCAGCTTTTAGCATTTCTTCCCATATATAGTTTTTATATATCGGTTGACCGTCAATGGTTTGTCGTTTCATGGCTCAATATGTATTTTCAAGAAATCCTAGCAAAATAAACTTGCTTAAAATATTATAACCAAGATTCGCATATAAAATTTCTGCGATGACATAACAATAATAATAATAATATCGTAATATTTTGTCATGACAACATTAACTGGAAAGAAGTGTCATTTTCCACTCTCCACAAGGGATAATTTTGAACCTGTATACGCGATGTAGTAGCAAAATTAGCAAAATCTGTAAACATCCCGATAAGTATAAATATGAACCTCCTCCGAAAACCCTGAGATACTATCAAAGGTTAAGGAGTAAAGCGATCGTATTATATTTAACCACATGACACACCTACAAATAATTCTGGTTGTCTGCTGCGACTGGAAAAATAAAACTTATCCAAGTATACTAACGGTTGTATCTGTCCATTTTTCTCCTAAGTTACATTCGTAGCATATGTTACTACTTTCAATAACCTCTCCCTTATACTATATTGTGTAATTTTCCCTTATACGGCAGCTTTAAAAAATTAAATAATAATTTCCGAGGAGGTTTGGTTTTTATATTGTATGTTGCAAACACGATATAAGCATTTTGAAGCAATAAATAAGGAACTAATCCGTATTATAACGTACTAGGGGTATTTTACCTCTATGGTACCACATTTGTTTGACATCTAGGATCTTGAAGAAAAACATTTCAATTATTACATTTTCAAAAAAGAGATAAATAAAGCGAGAAAATTATGAGGTGAAAAGGACTCCGCTAACAAGACCAAAAGAGGTCAAACCAACAAAAGAGTAAGGAGGGTGATATAACACGCGCATTTCACGAAACCAAAAGACAAAAATCCAGGGATTTAGCGGAGTCGTCGTTTTTCACAAGTATACACTATAGCCGATCGTTTATTAAGAAAAATAGGAGAATTAAGATTAATAGGAAAAGGTTATATTTCAATTAGATAGAATATAAGGTAGGACAAAAAGTGCTATTTGGATGTATTGTTCATGGATAAAATAATATTTGGAACCAAATCACAGAGTTATATAGGGTACACCATTAGGGATGCAATACCTAAGTTTTCATTGCATTTACCAACAAGCCATTTTAAAAATTTAAATCCAACTGATGAAGAAATTAACCAATCTTCAGATATTATTGAACGGAACACAGTAGTTTTGTCTTATTATCGTAGTTTTTATTTTTGTATTTAAAATCACATTTTTAATAAGGTAAAAAAACATAATAAGAAAAATACGACTTATTCAGAGTTTGTATGCCGTGTAAACCGTTTTACAAAGATAAGCGTTTTGTTTTTTAAACCTACTGGTTTTTGCGAGGTAAATCCCATCGAACGGAGAAAGGTAAGAGAGAGACTAGATGTTTGAGATATTTTTTTTATATCCCCTCTGAGTTCTTTCAAGCGCATTTCTTTCAAATGATCTCCCCTCCTATCCTCCTTTTTTTCTTATCTCTTCGGCCTTGTTAAAACAGGCTTGAGCCTTTTTTTTATCTCCTAATTTCCGATGCGCATTTCCCATATTATACCACATATTATCGTATTTTGGGTTAATCTCCACCCCCCTTTGGTAACTCTCGATCGCTTTTTTGTATTCTCCTAATTTCCGATACACAAGTCCTATGTTATTCCACGCTTCATAAAAGTCGGGTTTAATCTCCATCGCCCTCTGGTAACTCTCGATTGCTTTTTCAGAATCTTCTAAATCGCTATACGCATTTCCCATATTATACCACGCTTCATGAGAATCGGACTTTATCTCCACCGCTCTCTGGTAACTCTCGATCGATTTTTTGTATTCTCCTAATTTCCGATACACAAATCCCATGTTATTCCACGCTTTGTGAGAATCGGACTTTATCTCCACCACCCTCTGGTAACTCTCGACGGCGTCTTCGTATTCTTCCAAATCACCGTACGCAAGTCCCATGTTATACCACGCTTCGTGAGAATCGGACTTTATCTCCACCGCCCTCTGGTAACTCTCGATCGCTTTTTTGTATTCTCCTAATTTCTGATACACAAGTCCCATGTTATACCACGCATTATCGTATTTGGGGTTAATCTCCACCACCTTCTGATAACTCTCTATCGCTTTTTTAGAATCTTCTATATCGCTATACGCATTTCCCATATTATACCACGCATTATCGTGTTTGGGGTTAATCTCCACGGCTTTTTCGTAGCATTCGATCGCTTTTTCAGAATCTACTAAATGCATATACGCATTTCCCATGTTACACCACGCCTGATAATCGGCGGGGTTAATCTCCACGGCTTTTTCGTAGCATTCGAT
>JAHPYY010000079.1 GCA_019058515.1 Promethearchaeota archaeon | reverse complement strand
TCTGACCTTACAAGATATGGCAAATACGGAGGAAGAAAATGTCTAATAATAACGAAGAACCGTTAGATGTAAAGATTAAGGGAAATATTAAAGATCTGTTGGCCTTTGCTGGATTAACAAAAACCAGGAAGAAAAAGATCAAAAAATCAGTAGCGAATTTCATTAAATCTGATCCAGTAAACGATCTTTCCCGACAATTACACCCAAAAGAACAACATTTAACAATAAAGGAAGTTGTAGAGCAAACTAAAACTACTAGAACCTATAGATTGGTTCCTGATGTGGAAAAAGGAACGAACCAATTGGCTTACTTTAGAGCAGGTCAATACTTATCGTTTAAATTTAATGTAAATGGGTCGTATGTCACCAGACCCTATTCGATATCGTCATGTCCGTGTGAAGCTCTTGAAGGTTTATACGAAATTAGTATCAGAAAAGAAGAAGATGGATTTGTTTCGAATTACATTTGGGAGCATTGGAAATCAGGAGCTAGCGTTCTTTGCTCCGATCCGTTAGGATTATTTTATTACGACTCCTTAAGAGACACCGAAAATGTTATTGGGATTGCGGGAGGATCTGGTATAACACCCTTTCGATCAATTGCTAGAGAAATTGCTCACGGAAATATCAGTGCTAATTTAACTTTATTTTACGGATGCAGTGACGAAAATGACATCCCTTATTACAAAGAATTTAAGAAATTGGAAGAATCTAACCCTAACTTTAAATTAGTTGTAGTTTTAAGTTGCGAGGAAGTCACCTTACAAGGGTGTGAGACGGGATTTATTAGCAAAGAAATTATTGAAAAACACGCTAATCCAAATATCAGCTGTTTCTTTTTGTGTGGTCCTCACTTAATGTATGATTACATAGACGGACAGTTGAACAAATTAAAAGTTCCAATTAGCAAAATTCGCAGAGAAGTTTACGGAGAAATCAAGAAAGTGACAAATCTACCTGGATTTCCTCAAGAACACGCGGGAAAAACTTACACTATTAAAGTACACATCGGGAATGAAGTGAAGGAGATATCGGGAAAAGCAACCGAGTCCGTGTTAGTATCCTTAGAACGGGCTAAACTAGCTCCACCATCTCAATGCCGTTCTGGAGAATGTGGGTATTGTCGATCTTTATTACTTGTGGGAAATGTATTTGTAAATCAAATATCTGACAAGAGAAGGGAAGCAGAAAAGCGACAAAATTTTTTCCATCCTTGCTCCTCGTATCCAATTTCAAACCTAGAAATTAAAATAACTCGCCACAAATAAAAAATATATTTTTTTCTTTTTCTGGTAGAAGTGAAATATCGAACTAAGGGTAGTTCTTTTGCTAAATTAAATATTTAATATAAACTTCTTACAACTATTATTATATGACTAATATAGAGTAATTTAAAATGGAATTTGAAGCTATTAAATTTGAACTTTTGGATGAAGGAATTGGAATTCTAACTCTAAACCGTCCGGAAAAATTGAATGCTATGAATTTCCAAATGTCAGAAGAATTACATCAGCTTTTTGACAACCTTATAGTAACACTTGATTGCAGAGTTTTGATTTTCAGAGCGGAAGGACGAGCGTTTTGTGCAGGGTTAGATTTAAACGAATCAATGATTTTTCAAAAGAAGAAAAAGCCTGAAGAGCTTAAGCAGAAATATTTCTTCTTACAAGCGCCCGAAAAAGATCTAATTAAAGCTAAAACTTACGCTCAGTGGCGAACCAGTCAAATTCTTGTTAAAATGCGGAGAATTAGTCAGCCTATAATTTGTTTGGTTCAAGGAGCAGCTTCTGGAGCAGGATTCGCATTTGCATTATCTTCTGATTTTCGATTGATGAGTCACGAGGGTAGATTTAATAACGCATTTATTAATATTGGATTTTCGGGTGCTGATTTAGCGGTTAGTTATCAACTTCCTCGATTAATTGGAATGTCTAGAGCTGCTGAAATTCTTTACACAGGACGATTTATTGATGCAGAGGAAGCAAAAGAAATTGGATTAGTTCTAAATGTTGTAGATAAGGAAGAATTACTGCAAGAGGGATTAAAACTCGCAAAAAACTTGATACGAAAAAGCCCTTTAGGACTAAGAATGACAAAACAAGCTATTAACTTATCTTTAGACTCGCCTAGTTTAGAAACTATGCTTCAAATTGAAAATAGAAACCAGTTGTTATGTTCAACATCAGATGATTTAATGGAAGGAATTAGAGCTTTCTTTGAAAAGAGAAATCCCAAATATCCTTTAATGTGATTATCCGGTTAGATTATAAATGTAATATGAAGTGATGAATAAACATGGAAAACAATTTCAAAACAATCAAATTTGAATTATCTGATGATGGAATTGGAATTATCTCCCTAAATAGACCAAATAAGCTGAATGCTATATCCTTTGAAATGGAAAAAGAATTGAATGAAGTTTTAGACTTTCTAGATATTAATTTAGATTGTCGAGTCGTAATATTAAACGCAGAAGGACGCGGGTTTTGCGCGGGAACGGATTTACAAGAAGGGATGGTTTTAAATTCTAAAAAAAATCCCCCTAATTACGATAAATTTTATTTTTTAGAAGTTCCAGAACCCTTAAAGAAAAGGATATATCATCAATGGAATATTTCTCACATGTTTGCGAAATTTAGAAAAATAAGCCAACCAATAATAACATTAATTCAAGGGGTAGCAGCGGGAGGAGGATTTGCGTTTGTTATGGCTTCGGATATACGAATTGCAAGTCCAGAAGCAGAATTTATAAATGCTTCCATTAATATCGGATTAACTGGTGCAGATCTGGGTGGAAGTTATTTTCTACCAAGATTAATCGGGATGTCACGAGCCGCTGAGATCCTTCTTTCTGGTCGTACAATAGATGCTTTTGAAGCGAAAAGAATAGGATTAGTCTCACAAATAGTAGAAAAAGAGCAATTAATAGAAAAAGGCACGAAATTGGCTAGGTTGCTGCTCTCTAAAAGCCCTTTAGGGTTAAGAATGACTAAACAAGCTATAAACTTAACTTTGGATTCACCCAGTTTAGAAAACATCATGCAATATGAAAACAGTTTAATAGTTCTCTCTCTTACTTCCAAAGATGTCATGGAGGCGACAAAAGCCTTTTTCGGAAAAAAAGATTCTGAATATTCTTTACGATAGCCTATTATTTCATAACGGAGAATCTATTTGGTATTATCCGTATTAATTAACAGAAATGTAAGCACATTAACCGGATAATACTTTAGAACTATATAGTATATAGAATTTGGTACTTTACCTATATTCTATAAGCCATAGATTCATAAAATCTTCGATTAAAAGTAACATGAAAAAAAGTATAACATTCCCCAAAACCGTGTTCAATCAATCGCCAAACCTATATATGTAGAGGAATACTTATACTTTTTTTACAACTTTTCCTTACTCTTATGTCACTCTTAAATTATTTGAAAAAAGATTTTAGAAGGAAACAATTACCAAGAAGTTAAGTGCAAGACTACATTTAAAAAGTTTAGAAAAATAGTGTACTCGCTGATATAGGTAAAAGAGTACATTAATTGTTTTAATTCTATTTATAAATTAAGTATGGTTTACCTAAGTAATTCTTTTTGAAAGTAAACAAAATTAAATGGTGTAATGATTATATGGAATTTTTTACCTTAACTTGGGTAATTCTCTTACCTCTCTCACTTATTAGCATATATAAATACTATCAAGTAAGAAAAAGAGACGATCTTAAAAAAGTTAAAATATATCAACCCCTAACTACAATTATTTCTCTGATAATAAGCATTCTATCTTTATTCTCGCCACTATCGTCGACTTTGTTTACGATTCTTATAATTTTTGGTATGTTCTTAGCATTAATCGCAGATTTTCTCAACATCGATATGAAAGATATCTCGGTAGTTATTAGAGGGCTTCTGATTTTTTTTGTTTCGTATTTAATTTACACGATTTCGACTTTTATCCTTTTTGGAATGACTAATTTACTATGGATCCCAATATTGATAATGAGTGTTATATTCATTATTGTCTTTTCGTTAGCCAATAAAGGCATCAAGGAGAAATTTGAGAAAATTGCAATGGGGGCTTATGGGTTTTTGATTTCGATGATGGCTGCTTCGGGATTGGGTACCTTATTTAATCCAGATATAAGAGTGATTTCGTCCGTACTTCTTGCTTTAGGATTTTGTTTCTTAAGTGCCGGTGATTTTGAATTTGCTTTGTCCAATTATTGGAAAAACCTTAATTTTCCTTTCGGTCCGGTTCTTTACGCTGGAGGACAATTACTTGTATCGATTAGTCTTTTTTACATAACAATATAAAGAAATGAGAGGAAAAAAAAGAAAGAAAACTCTAATCTTTTAATTTGAACTTGCGAATAAACTTAGGAATTAAAAAAATAAAAAAGAGGTTTGCGTTAATAAATTCGTTGCTTACTCTCTTTTTTGAACTTTTCAATTTAGGAAAGCTCGTTCAAAAAAAAGCGTTTCGAAGGGAGTTGATGCGCCTTAACGAATTTAAACACTAAAGGAGTTACTGCGATTCCCGCGGGAACGGCAATTAACAATGAAACCAGAGAAATGGCTTTACCGAAGTTGGGTCCGGTTACATCGGTATCGCGAGGCTCCTCGTCGGTTGTGGAGTTAGTAGGGTCTTCGTCTTCTGGGACTTCCACCACTTCGTTTGGGTCTTCTTCGGAATCTTCAGAACCTCCACCATCTTCGTCCCCTGGATCTGGCTCGTCGTCGTTAGGTCCTTCGTCTCCGTT
>JAHPYY010000078.1 GCA_019058515.1 Promethearchaeota archaeon | reverse complement strand
GTTTAACCCTATGCGCGAGGGGGGATTTATTTAAGTCTTACATATTTTTTTTTTCTTTAATTTTAGCTGAAAATTAATTATATACCCCTTTGGATTTAAAAAGCAAATTTGCTATATTAATAGTATTGGCCTATAAATTTTTAATTGAATATACCCTTTTTCAGGAAGTATCATTCTTAGGTAATAATAAACTTTTCCTTTTACCCAATTTTTAACGAAAATAAGCTTTAGAGGTTTTAATAATATCTAAGACCTCATCGTCTGGAACATCACGCCAATGTTCAAAAGCATCTGCCACAGCGAATCTCAAAACATCTCTAATATTAGGGCAAACTATAGCATCTACTCTATTTTTAATGCGATCGATGGTATGTTTAGGAGCTGTAGGTACTGCGACAATTACCTTTTTTGGCGAATAGTTTTTAACCATGTTTATCGCAGCTAACATCGTAAAACCCGACGCTAGACCGTCATCGAGCAGTATTACGATTTTATTGGTAATGTACTTGTCGTAATCTTCGCTCAAAAGTCCTTGCTCCTGGTAAAAGTTCAAACGGTTCCTAATTTCTTCTTTAGTTAATTCTATTGAATAGTTAATCTCATTTTGCGATAAGGATAACTGCTTGACTAATGGATGATTAATCAAGACGGTACCGTCAGAAGTGACGGATCCAAAACCAGCTTCAGGATTATAGGGTATTTTAATTTTCCTAACGATGATTAGAGTAAATTTAAGGTTAACTTCCTCACAAAATCCTTCTGCTACCGAGACACCTCCGTTAGCAACGGAGAAACAAGAGTGATCATTAGGACTTTCGATTATGTCGTTGTGAAGATCAGGATATTCCTCCTTTATAAATGTAGCTACTGCTTTTCCTGCAGTTTTCCTTGACGAGTATTTTTTAAATTGCATATTTCATGTAAGTATAGCACATGCACCGTTTTAAACTTGTTTCTAAGAAATAAAAAGAACGAATCACATCAATATGGATTTCGAAAGGAAATTTAGGTAAAAGTAAAGGATTAAAAATCCTTTTTTTCATTATTTTTTCGAAAGAGTCTATTTAATCGAATGTAAAAAAATGCGGAAATAGGGAAGGAAAATTGTCGTTTAGCGATGAGATTATATTTGAGAACGCATTAAAGATGCCACCAGAGAAAGGGAGTGAGATTTTACTTTCAATCATATTGAGCTCAGACGATTGGAAGATTAGAGCTAAAGCTGCCGAATATTTAAGAGAGTTCAAAGATTCCAATCATTTAAACGAAATGAAAAGCGTTTACCAAAACGAGTCGTATTCGCAGTCGAAAGCAGCTCTCATTAAACTGCTTGCTAATAATTACGGAAAGGAAGGGATTGAATTTATCAAAACTCAATATAAAGGTGAAAAAGATTGGGCGATACGCAAGTTAATAATCGAAAACATTGAAAAAGTGGAATTGCTAGACTCTGTACCCTTCCTTATTGACGCGTTGTCAGATAACAACATTGAAGTTAAGCGATTAGCAATTATTCTTTTAGGAAAATCCACTTCCGCTGAAAGCGTGAAACCTTTAATCGATTTGCTTCAATACGGAAACAGAGAAGTTTATTCAGAATTATTGGATGCGTTAGTTAGAATTGGAAAATTTGGTAGTTTAACTAAAATAATTGAATTCACGGAAAAAGGAAACATTTATATTAAGCGTGCCTTACCTTTAATTCTAGGAAAAGTTGAGGAAAAATCTACTGTAGACATTCTTATCAAGCTTTTGAATCACGAGGATCCGGAAGTGAGAACCAATTCTATTAAAGCGCTTACAACCGTAATCCAATTGAAGGATATTCGAAACATTATACAAAGAATTTACGATGATAACGCAGACGTTAGGAAAGCGGCTATAAAAGCTTTGGGAGTCGTCAAAAGTAAGAGAGCAATCAATCCTTTGCTAGAAATGTTAAAAGAAAAAGACTCAAAAATTCGTAACTTGGTTATAAAGACTTTGCTTAAGTTGTTTAAAAAGTTTGAATTTTACGACGAGCTTTACCTTACTCTAACGAAAAGGAACATTAATAGCAGAATAGGAGTAGTAAAGTTGCTCGGATTGATTGGAGATCAGCACGCTTTAGACGATCTTTTAAAGATTCTGAATAGTAAGAACACTACGCTAAGACAAGCAGCGTACAAAACGATTGTACGAATAATACACGCCACAAAAACAATTAATCCTTCCATTTATGATGCTATTAATTCTAAAGAATGGCAAATAAGGAAGTTTATTGCTAAAATTTTAGGAGAAGCACAAGACGATAAAAACATAAGCGATCTGTTTAAATTGCTTTCAGATCCTAAAAGTGGCGTTAGGAAAGCAGCTATACAAGCTCTAGCTAAATACGAACATCCAAGTGTGCTTCAAAACACAAGGACTTTGCTTAAAAACAAAGATTGGAGAACGAGAAGAGCCGCGGTCAGATTGTTAACCGAAATAGGCACCAACGAAGCGCTTGAACCCCTTCTTAAGAGTGTAAACGATGAGGATGTCTTTATAAGAACATGGGCTATTACAGCACTCGGTAAGTTTAAAAATCTCAAAAACATTGACCCATTTTTGAAAATTTTAAATAGTAACGATCCTAAGCTAAAAATTTCCGCAATAAAAGCCTTGGGAGAAATTGGAGATAAAGGAGCTATTAAACCCTTAGTGCATTTTCTAGGGGATGTAGATTGGGATATCAGAATGGAGATTGAAAAATCTCTTAAAAAGTTAGACTCTAATTGGATGAGTACCATTTAATTTAACATTTTTAGGATTTAAAATCATAAAATTAGGCATTCCTAATTTGGCTTAAAAAAGAATGTTAGTTCTTCTCTCTATACAGATTTAAGTTAAGATTTTTTTCCAATTTGCTAATTTAATTATACTATAGACTGATTAAGAAAATTTATATAGTTTTACTAATTTAAAGACTTAAGCATGTGTGATTGCATGGATATTGAATCCATTGATGATGATGATGGTATATGGTGGCTAAAAATCCTAAAATTAAAATTGTTAAAGAAACCTTCCCATCTGAAACAATATCCATTGTTGGAGACCTCTTAGCCGGTATTGTGCTAAGTCTTCTAATTTTACCCTTTCAAAGTTTTATTTTGCTAATCTTAATTGTACCCGCCCTTCTCTCTTTACGAGGTAATATTAGCGGTCCTTTCATTGCAAGAACCTCCCGAGACATAGTAATAGGGGAATTCAACATTAAGAGATGGCTCGAAAATGTGAGCGCTACATTCCTATTGTCGCTTATAACAGCATTTGTAATTGGAGTATGTGGTATTTTGCTTAATGTATTCTTAATCAAAGTTATCGTAGTCAATAGCTTTCAATTACTCGCAATACCAATTTTAAGTATATTAATGACTTTATCTGTCTCAATTCCAACATCCACGGGTTTAAACTACATTGCCTTCAAGTTTGGAATTGATCCGAATAATTTTGTAAATCCAACTATGACGGCGATCGACGATTTTTTCACCGTTATAAGCTTTTATTTAACGATATTAATATTGGGGGTGCCTTAATGGAAAAACTCGAATACTTTTTTAAGATAATTAAAGAATCGATTATCGTCGTAATGCTTACTTCGTTTATTGGATTAATTTCGGGTACTTTACTTTCTTTCAATGAACAGATTCTTTACGCGTTTCCAATCATAATTTTAATCCTTCCATCATTAAACTCGTTGATAGGTGATATGTCAACTGTTCTGATATCTCGCTTAACTACGCACCTCTATATCGGTTCGATCCCTCCCAAAATAAAGAGTTCAACTCAGTTACTTACTGATTTTATAGGATTAGTCTCAACCATAGGTTTAAGTTTGATTTTTCTAATTATCATCGGATACGGAATCGCGTTAGTAACGGGAATCGAGGTTGTGAATCCCGTATTAATTGTCACTTTAATTTCAATTACAGTAGTATTGTTGTTCGTTTTAATGTTTGTTTTACTTTTCATTAGTTCAGTGTATCTTTTTAAGAGAGGTAAGGATCCCAATAACTATTTAATCCCTTTAGTTACATCATCAGCGGATTTTCTTACGCCTCTTTTTCTAATTATACTAATCCAAATATTTTTAATAATTTAAAAAATAAATTGTTACGAGGAAAGTTAATCAATATGACCAGACTTAAGAAAAAGTTTCGCTATACTCCTCTTTCTTTAAAGGATATCCTCAAAGAAATGAAACAACGCATCGACCGAATGATTGATTTGGCGTATACCGCAATTAAATTCGGTAGTAAAGAAGTCGCAGATGAGGCTTATCTTATTGAGCAAAGAATTCACGAATTGACCTTTCTTCTTAACGTTCAAGTCATTCAGACTCAAACTGGAGGTTTTAAAGCCGCGAAAGAGTTAGAACCAATAGTAGTCATGGGTTATAACATAGATAAGATATCCGACGCGTTATCTGATATCGCTAGGGTGGTATATATTAATAGCAACATTCATCAATTTACGACGCTTTTTTGGGACGAAGTACCTGAGCCAATTGTTAAAGTAACCGTGAAAGGAGGGTGTGAATTTATTGGTAAGCCACGCGCACATATCCATTTTAGATCAGTTCATGGCGTAGATTTGATTGCCATCGTTAGAGATAATAAGTGGTTGTTCAGTAGAGAACAAACTGTTGAAATAAACGATATACTGATAATAAAAGGTGAACTCGAACCTATATTCGAATTAAAGAAGGTAGCAATGGATTCAGAACCGATTAACTTCAATATCAATGAGATGCAGGAGGAATTAGAATTCGACTTAGGTAATGAGGAGATATTAGAAAAACTCAAAGAATTGAAAAAGAACTATGTTCTTATCACTGACATTTCAGAGACAATGATCGAGCTGGCTTTAGCTTCGCTGTTTTTCAAGAACTTTGAAGTAGCGGAGGATGTATTAGAAATGGAGGAGTTAATGGATGGTTTAAACATTGCGTTTGAAAAAGATGTATTAGATCTAGCAAAATTAATTGAATCTCCTCGATTATTAACCGGGATTACCCGTATTGTGTTTTCTTGCGAATTGATAGCGGATGCAGCGCAGAATATAGCGGAAAGCATAATTAAAGGGTTTGAACCTCATGCTATTTTACAGAAGGCAATCGATGAAACTTCTGAAATAGTTGTACGCGAAACTCTATCGAAAGATTCCTTTTTTGCGGGAAAAGCGTATTCAGAACTACAAGATCGAAGGTATAAAAGAGGGTTTCACATAATCGCGTTAAAAAGAGATGAAAAATGGATTTATAGCTTTAAACCTGATTTTGTATTGAAACAAAACGATTTAATTATCGGTTTAGGTCCAAGGGAAACAGAACTCGAGTGGCGTAGGTGTGTACATCCTGAAAAATTTAGAAATACTTAATATCTAAGGGTTTATTTTTAATCTTATGGAAGATAGAAGGGTTAAAAGGTTCTTAAACACGCTTTTAGAAATATCAGATAAAATTATAGCTAATAAAAATTCAATTAATACAAAAAATGTTTTCAAATTAATAGAACTTATAATAAAGGTCTACTCTGAAAATGGAAGGATTTTCGTTTATGGTGCTGGGAGATCTGGCTTTATAGGGCGTTGTTTCGCTCAAAGATTAATGCATTTGGGGTTGAATTCTTGTTTTGTTTCAGATGCTGTAACTTACCAATACGACGATAAAGATTTACTAATCGTAATAAGCGGAAGCGGAGAAACTACTTCTCCTGTGGCAATAAGTCAAAAAGCTAAGAAAATTGGTGGAAAAGTAGCGGTTTTAACTGGAAATCCTAAAAGTACAATTGCGAAATTAGCTGACTTTTTAATATTTGTAGAAGGAAAAAACAAGGACATGGCTGTGTCCAAAATAACTTTAGCACCGTATACAAGCTTATTTGATATCTCCACCTTAGCTATTCTTGATTCGATTGGCGGCACTTTGATGGAAATTTTAAACATTACTGAGGAAGATATCGATAAAAGACACGCAACTATAGAATAAATATAAAGCGTGTAAAGCATTCATTAGTAGGAAAGTATCAAAACTGGTACCATTTATAAAAAATTATTCTTAAACATGCATAACAATCAATTATAAACACGAATCATATTAGTTTAGTACACATAAGATTTATATACAACGAAATTATTAAGCCAATTGGGATCTTAATTATCATAAACCACAATATTAACTAAATAAGTATTTAGAATGTTAAGATGAACGAATCCTTCGAAATAAAACACGCATCTCCAAAAAAAGGACGAGGATTATTTGCTATAAGAGATTTTGAGAAAGGTGACCTTGTTATTAAAGGACCTGTTGTATTGATACCAAACAAGGACTTTGATTTAATTCACGATACTATTCTCTATAATTATTGCTATATTTGGGACGATCCGAACAATAATTCTGAATATTACAACGCAATTGCGTTATCTGAATGCCAATTTATTAATCATTCTTATAAACCAAACACAAAATACATGTATGACTACGATAATCTGTGTATTGAATATATCGCAATTCGAAAGATTAAGAAAGGCGAGGAAATCACGGTTAATTACAACGGAACATCAAGAGATAAAAGCCCAGTTTGGTTTGAAGTTGAGGATTAATCCTTTATTTTATTAAACTTCTAAGCGTTTTAAGATTCATAATATCGAGTTTATCATCCTTTCCTTTTGGCGTCTCAAGAATTCCGGGATGATCTTCGAACCGTTTATCGTTTAGAAAGAATCCAAAAGCTTTTGTTCCAATTTTTCCTTGACCAATATGGGTATGTCTGTCGGATTGAGACCCTAATTCTTTCTCAGCATCGTTTAAATGAAATGCATCTAAATAATTAAGTCCTATTACATTGTCGAAATCCTCCAACATCTTCTCGTACTTAGCCTTAGTCGTAAAATCAATTCCAGAAGCAAAAGCATGGCAGGTATCGAAACAAACCCCGATTCTATTCTTATTTTCAATGTTGCTTAGTATGGTTGATATATCCTCAAATTTTTTTCCTAATCCACGCCCATGTCCAGCTGTATTTTCAATTAGGATCTTTAATCTAGATTTTTTGCTAACATTTAGTATTAAATTATTTAGTTGATTAGCGATTTGTAGCAATGCGTCCTTTTCCGTCATTATTTTCTCTTCTTTAAGGATTACTCCAGGATGTATTACTAAATAATCAAGTTTTAATTGATCGGCTTTTTTTATCTCGTCCACCATCGCGTTAAAGGATTTGTATAGTTTTTCGTCATCAGTGCTTGCTAAATTAATTAAGTAGCTATTGTGAGACAAAAGAGGCCACACTTTTTCTTTTAATTCCTCCTTTTTATTAACAAACAGCTCTATTTCCTCTTTAGTTAAAGGCTTTGCGGCCCAAGTACGAGCGTTCCTCGTAAAAATCTGTAGACTTTCGCAATTAATAAGCTTAGCGTGTTCCAATGCCTTTTCTTTTCCCCCTTGAATGCTTAAATGCGAACCTAACCTCACGTATTACTCACACTCTCATTTCTTACCTGCTATTGTTCATTTACATTATTTACAAAACATTATTACATATTATTGTTAAAGTAAGTACCAATTTTCTAATTTAAAAATTTAATATCTTCTTAATTAGATTTGTTATTCAAGATTTAGTTAAGAAAAAATTTTAAAAAAAATTAATTTATAATGAAATCTAATCCATCTAAGATTTCTATTATATCTAGAACTTCAAGTTCGGAGTTTCCCAATGAGTTAGCATCGCTTAAATTTGTCCTGCAAAAAGGACATGCTGAACTTAAAATCGACGCACCAGTTTTTTCAGCTTCCTCTATTCTCTCTTTTGAGATCTCAACGGCCCAATCAGGATATCCTACTTTAACACCGCCGCCAGCACCACAACACCATGCGTTACCTCGATTTCTTTCCATTTCAACAAGTTCCACTCCAGGAATTTGTTGGAGAACTTCTCGCGGGGTGTCGTACATTTCCATGTGACGCCCTAGATGGCAAGGATCGTGGTAGGTTACTTTTTTATTGAGTTCGGAATTAAATTGTATGCGCCCTTCTTCCATTAATTGTTTAACAAGCTCTATTGTATGAAATACTTCTATTCCTAAATCGTCCTGATATTTTGTCCAATCCTTGTTTAAAGTTCGATAACATCCGGCACAACTTGTAATGACCTTAGATGCCCCTGCATTTTTAATTTGAGATAAGTTGTAATTTATATAATCTTTTACGATGCTAAGTTGACCAGTTCGTATTAAAGGACTACAACAGCAGTGTTCATCTATTAAGGTAAAATTAATTCCAGCTTTTTTTAAAAACTTTAAAGTAGCGTCTCTCAATTCAGTTTGGCGATAATTAGAAGTACAACCAATATAATAAACCCATTCTGCTTTTTCAGGGAGATTGTATTCTGAAATTAGATCTTGGTTGGTCGAATTCGGTTCTGCATAGGGATTGTGAAATTCAGGATTACTTGTCCGTTCAAGGAGGAATTTCTGTTTTTCAGGGCAGAATCCATGATTTACAGCTTCGGCTCTGGCTACTTCAATAAAATCGACCAGAAAATGGTTAAATTTGTCGAATCGACAGTTTTCTGTGCAGTTACCGCAAGTAGGGCACGAATACAATACATCAGCTAGATCACTACTCCAAGGTATCTCTCCATTTAAAGCCCCATATATCATCCATAATCTCCCCCCAGTACTATATGACTCAAAACGATGCTTTTTGTATGAAGGGCAATTCAAACTTTCGAATTCATAGGTAAATTTACAGTAACCACAACGAAAACACCTATGGATAATGTCTTTCCAATCTTGTTTAGAATCTACTACCACTTACTCCACCTCCCAGTTTCCTGGATTCATTATTCCATTTGGATCTAATGTAGTTTTGAATGTTTTTAATAAATTCTTGTAACTGGGTACGGCTTTTTCGAGAATTTGTTTTTGTCCAGCTAATTCTGCTTTCCAAGGGATTCCTCCTAATTTTAAGACCAACTCGTTTGTTTCATGTAGTGCGTTTCTTGCATTTTCCATATCGGAAGGATCCGCTCTGTTAAACGAATAGGAGAAAAACATAATAATGGTGTGAGTTCCACTCATTAGGCGCGAACCAAGTGTTGGAGGAATTCCGTATTTACGTGATATTTCTGCCCCCTTTTTATACGCGTCAGGTATTTTCTCAAGTGGAAAGAACGCACCTACATACTCAAATCCACCACCCTTGCGAAAATCAGCAGCTCCTGCAGCAAAGATGGGTTTTTCCATGTAAATATTATGCATTTTTTCGGGAGCTTTCATGAATCTCGCGTTTGATGTACGGTAGATTTTTTTCAATATTTTGACTTGTCGCGAGAGGTCTTCATCGTCCTCTCCAGTAATATATGTCATGATAAAAACATAGCCTTTCATCCACTCTGGGACATCTTGCATACCTAATAGCATGTCTTCAGGGATTCTGGTAGCAGTAATTTTGGACAAAATATCTGGAATATCATCGGGATTTTTCATCATTCCAAATACAATATCTCGTTTATTGGGTTTAGGAAAAAGTTTAAGTGATAATTTAGTAATTATCCCAAAAATCCCAAATGCACTTACAAACATTCCTATAAAGTCAGGTATGGGACCTCTTCCAAACCAATAATCAGAGACTGCACACGATCCAAGCCTGCAGATTTCACCCGTGGGAAGTACTACTTCTAAACCGTTAATTAATCCCCCATGGTCACCGTGTCTCTGAGATAAGTACCCCGAACCGTGAATTAAAACATTCCCCGCCACTGTGGCCGAAGGAGGTGCATCGGGTATTGGAGGCTCTAGATCAGGGTGGTTGTTATTTAAATAAGATAAAAGCTGTCCAGTAGTCACCCCCGCTTCGATCAGTGCGTATCTACTTAATTGATTTATCTCAATTATGTTGTTCATGCGCTTCATATCCATTACAATTCCGCCTTTTACTGGAATAATTAAACCACTTAAGGTCAATCCCCCTCCCATTGGTACAATAGGAATTTTATGTTTGTTTGCCAGTTTTACAATTTTTTGCACTTGTTCCACGGTTTCAGGCATTACAACGAAATCAACAGAACGGGGTAGCGAGGCTCCAGGATCTTGCGAGTAAATATAGAGATCTGTCTCCTTATTGGATATATATTCTGGGCCAAGTATTTCTTCCAACTCACCCAGAATGGCTTCTTTATTTAATATTATCATATTTGTCGATATTTGGATATTTAACTAGGTTTTTTGATAATAATTCAAATTAGATTTTCAACCTTATAAATATATTAGCTTATTTTTGTACGCCAAATCTGCGAAAAAATATCATTTAATCATCATTAATACTGCTTAAAATCTAAATATAAAGCGTAAAAAGATATATATTTCTAATTTTACATTTAACCTTGAGTACTAAGGCAAATTTTAAAGACATTATTTCGTAAAGCAAAAAAGTCAGATGATAATAAATGAAAAATGGTTTTTGTCTTTCCACTTTAGATATAATAGACGCCGCAATTAAGTTCGCAGGTAAAAAGAAAGAAGATTTTGAAATTGATCCCATAATTATTCTATTTTTCTCAAAATCCTTGATTGATTATTTAAAAGAAAACGCTAAGGTAAACGAAATTGAATGGTTAACTCCTTTTCATCCATATGGAGGGGGTAATGTATTTAAAATAAACTATAAAGGAATGAAATTTACAGCAATATCTCCCCCTATGGGTGCTTCACCAATCGCATCTGTAATTGAGGATGTGATCAGCCTAAACGCGAAATTAATTCTGTTAGTATGTGGTTCCTGGGGCATAGGAAAGAATGTTAAATTACTAGATTATCTTATTCCCACTCACGCTATAGGTCCAGACGGTACATCAATCCACTATGGTAAAAATCCTGAGGAAGAAATCGAAGTGGATAAGTCAGTATACGAAATTTTAAGCGAAGAAACCAAAAAGATGACAAAAAAATGCCATATAGGCAAGAATTTTTCGAAAGAAGCGTTTTATCGAATAACCAGAAGAGAAATTCAAGAGTTGCAAGGTAAAGGATGTGTTTCTATGGAAAATGGTGAGCTTAATGTGTTAGCAACTATAGCAAGAATGAAAGGAGTGAAGTTTGGGGCGATTTTTTATAGTTATTATAATCCATTGAATGGTTGGAAAATACCTTGGATAGACCCGAAATATAAGCAGTGTGTATATCGCGAAATTGAAATCGTGTTAAACGCGTTAGAACATGTTCAGTAATAAATAGAAGAAAATCTCAATTTTTTGCTTATATTAATGAAAAAATATGTAATACTTGATTTTTTTTAAATAGTTTTAAACTTTCCTTAGATCAAAAAAACAGATTTCATCATTATAACGAATATGGGAGTTCAAGCTAAAAAAGAAGGTATTTTAAGATTTTTTGGAATGATTTTAGTTCTTATCGGTATTATTTTATCAATTGCCTGCGATATACTAATTCTCAATGATTTTCTTTTAATTTTGCTTTACTTACTAGCTCTAATTCCTTGGATACTAATTGTGGTTTTATTAAAAATAGAAAGCGAACTTATCGAGGATAGAGTTGTTCCTTTTATAACCTTTGCAGTAAGTATTTCTACCGTGATTATCGTAATTGGATTAATATACAAAATTGCTGAAATTAGGTCCGTAACATTTGTTTTTCTGTGCGTTTCAATTATAGCTCTTCTTATTGGTTGGCATTTTGTAATTTCTCTTTACAAAAAAGAGAAATATGTATTCTTCACAGGCATCGTCGTGTATTTAGTATTAACTATAATTTTTAGAGTGTTGTATGGAAACTTGCTGGGAGTTCTTAGTTTTGTAATTGTATTAATTGGAACGGTACTCGTGCTTATTATAGAATATTTAATGAGAAAAAAGGGTTTGTTAAATTATATTTAGAACTGATGGTCTTCTAATCTTTTCCAAAAATCGTTCAGTTCATCTGTAGTGAAAGTATACTGCAAATTCGTTGGTTCAGAGTATTGTTCCCTAAAGAAATCCGGAACATCGTTTGATTTTGGATCTAATCCCGCTTGTTTGTTAAAAGCAAGTTCGGTTTTCAAAATACTTATACCTATGTTAATAACATCCTCTCGAGATAAATTTAGGTTATACATCGCGTTGATTGCATTGGCGACAATTTCCATAGTTTCATAGCTTGGACCAATGAAATAACAACAACCCATTGAATCTAAAATAGCGGTATATACTTGTAATTCGAACGATAGATCTAATTTATGTTCATTGTTCGTAAGATCTCCGTAATTTTTGTGTTGACTCGGTACTCTTCCTGCAATTGCGGCTCCGCTGGTGTGATCAGCTCCCATTGGGCTAGTAGCGTAAGTCACACCCATGGCTTTAAAAACCCTAGGATCATATGCAGATATGCCTTGACCTTTTACTTGAGGAATTCGTTCAGCGTTTAATTTATTTCCAATTTGCAAAACTCCGTTTCCATACAGTCTTCCTTCCTCGGTATTATTTCTAATTTCGTTATTTATAATATCGATTACTTTTTTAGCGTTTCCCCATTCAATTTTCCCACAATCCATTGCTACACCAACAGTTACGCCATATTCGATAGTATCTACCCCCACATCGTCACAATAATGATCTATCCAAGCTAGACTATCTAAATCGTCAATCATAAGATTAGTTCCGTTCAACGCCATAGTCTCGTATTCTAAACTAGAGGTTATGTGGTTTCCTCCTTCATCTACTACTAAATTAGAGCATTTTATAACGCAGGTAGGACAACACGCTAGCTTTTTCTTCCCTCCTCGTTTAGTTACCAATTCGTGAAGCGCTTCACCAGTTATCTGCTGTATCCTATCAAAAGATCCCATTCGAAAGTTTTTCGTAGGGATTCCCCCGTATTCGCTCATAGGGCGCATCATTAAAGAAGTTCCAAAGAGCGAAAAAGTTTCCCTTGTTTCTGCTAAGTTTTTAGCAAATGGAGAAGAGATCCTTCTAAACTCTTTTAGGTCGTGAATGTTAACTCTCGATGTTCTTGGAGGAGTAATGACTATTGCTTTTACTCGTTTTGAACCCATCACTGCACCAAGCCCTCCACGAGCAGCATGACGGCTAGGATATCCTTCCAAATCGTTTGCAGCTACGCTAGCAGACTTCATTAAGTATTCTCCCGCGGGTCCAATCGAATATATTCCGACATTCTTACCATACTTTTGCTTTAAGTTTTTGTGAAGTTCATAGTTTCCTAACCCTATATATTCACCTGCAGAGTGAATTTCGACCTTCTCCTTATTGATTAGAACATATACCAATTCGTCTGAAATTCCTTCAAGTATAATTGCTCTAATACCTTGTCTGGCTAGCAATAAGGCAGGTCTTCCTCCAACATTCGCCTCTTTAATGCCATTAGTTAACGGGCTTTTCGCACCAACCGAAGTTCTTGCAGAATTAGGAAACGGACTTCCCGTGAGAATCCCATTAGCGATAATTAATTTGTTTTCAGGGCTTAAAGGATCGCATTTTGGAGGAACTTCGTCATGAACTATTTGCGAAGTCAACCCACGGGCTCCTAACAGATAGAACTTTGAGTCCTTTGCGATTTCCTCACTTCTTGTAGTTAAATCATCTAGTTGTATTCTTGAGATAATCATATTCGGCATAGTTTTCTTTTCTATTTTAACTCTATTTCCTATAATTCATTAGAATTTATCGTAATGGACAATATCTTCAAGGGGTTTACGGTCGTTAATTTCTCCCTTGTTCTTTACTGGATATCCTAGGGGAGTTAATCCGAGTACGTGGTATTCTCCGGGGATTTCAAGGATGGTCTTTATTCTTTTTCCATTGAACCATCCAATCCAGCATGTTGCCAATCCCTCTGCGGTAGCTGCAAGAATAAGATGTTCGAAACATATTCCAAAATCTACAGAAAAGTATTTAATCCCGTTTTCACCCGAACCATTTTCGGTAATTACGCCAACAATGAACATAGGAGCTTCTATGAATTTTTGTCTTTGTCCAATGGCTTTCCAAATTGCTTTAACTTTTTCTGGTTTTTCCACTACAATGTAATGAACTCCTTGCATATTTGCCCATGTAGGCGCTAATCGAGCAGCTTCCAAAATTCTATCAACTTTTTCTTTTTCAGGTTTGTCTGGTTTAAAAACTCGATAACTTCTGCGATTCCTAACTACTTCGTAAAATTCCATATTATGTTTCCTTTCGTTTATTTTAATTAATTTTGTTTAATCCTTATTAAAGATGCAAATTCTCAGCAAATATTAAATATTATACAAATGAAAATTAACTTCGAAGAAAATAAATCTAACTCACAAAAATTAACGATTTCTATTCAGTCATATAAAATCTATATTTTATCAGTGCAAACATTTAAATTAGTGAGTTTGATCTTATTTATTTATAATTGGATTTTTGGATTTGTCCTATAGACCTTCTTTTATCTAAGTTTTAAAGTTATAACCAAACGGATTTAATATGACTAATAGCTATCGTACTATTCTAAAGAATAATAAGCCGACAAACGAAAAGGTCGCTCCATCTAACTGTTGTGACAATCCTAATATTGAGCAACGTGATGGGAACAAGGTGTGTTTAAATTGTGGTTTAATTTTCGGGCGTTTATTTGTCGGAAACGAACGAAGAGCATATACATTAGAGGAAATTCAGAATCGAAGGAGGACCGAACCGCGATGGAGAGATTTTGGTCCAAGGACAATGTTACCTACTACCAAGACGGATTCTAAAGGGAAATCAATTGGTCCTAAGGAACAAGCGCTTTTCTCGAGATTATCAAAAATACAAAACTCTCTTATTTCGAGTATAGAAAGAAATTTTTGGGAAGCCAAGCCAAAACTTAAAATGATAACCTCTAAACTTAATATACCTGAGCATATTGCAGAAACTGCATGGAAAATATATTCTCAAGTCGCTAGAAAAAAGCTAACTATGGGGCGTTCTATTAACGGGTTTATTTCTGGTGCGTTATACGCTGCTATTAGAGTTCACGATTTCCCTAGGTTATTAGATGAAGTGTGCGATGCGTCCTTAACCCCAAGGCGAACGGTTCATAAAAGTCTTGCCATGATTATCCGCCAGATTTTGCCAGATCTAGCTTTAAAGTACAGACCGATAACAGCTGAAAGTTTGGTGTTCCGATTTGGTAACGAACTAGAAATCCCAATAAATGTTCAGAGAAAAGCCATTGAAATGCTAAAACGCGCTTCTATTAACGGTTTGAAAAGAACGGGGAAGGATCCAAAAGGTTTGGCGGCCGCATGTATTTACATCGCAGCAAAAGACGAAAACATCCGAAAAACTCAATCGCATGTAGCAGATATTGCAAAAATCACCGAAGTTACCCTTCGATCCAGAGCAAAACAAATAAAGAATAAGTTAATACCCTCTTAATTTAATTATTGTCTTTTATTTTTTTTTATTTTAAATTTGGTTGATCTTTACGCTTAATCTTGACCAGAGGGTTCTTCGCGTTCTATAGTAATAATCCAATACAAACCAATTGCAGAATACAACAACCCAAAGACTAGATGGCAGCATATTACAATGTAAAAGAAGTACCACATAAACGCTATTAGGAGAGTGGACATAATCGGATTGTATAATAATTGCTGAAAGGTTAATACCTCGTTTCCAACCATAAAGGTACCAGCTTTACCCAAAAATACAATATACGCAAGCACAATAAACGAGTTTACTAAGGTTAACATTCCAAACAAGAATAAGTATTTCGATATAACCTTATCGTAAAGATCGCTCTTAAATGTGAAAATTGTCAATAACACTCCAAATACTAAAAACAGGACAATTCCAATCGGTATGAACACCCACATTATTGACCGAGATAAGTCAATCAGTCCATAATTGAAAAGAAATGCCGTGATCGATATGTAATTGTTATTTACTAACAGATTGGAGAAACTAAGCATAAAATACCCCATTAACTCAAAAACAGATAATCCTATTATACTTACAGCAGATATTCTCAGGGCAGTCAATATTGGTTTAACTTTCATGAAGATCAACTCACTATATAGATCGATGGGGGAAAAATTTTTAAAATAATTAGTTAATTTATATTTTGTTTTTTAGATTTTATATTGTTTCACTTTTTAAGTTAATGTTCCTGAGGGTTTGTTTAGTTGAAGAGAAGTACCAAAATCGAATCAGATAGCGCTAATTGTCGTCACGAAAATACTACCGTGGACGAGGGATACATCGTATGTCAAGATTGTGGCTTAATTTTAGATCAATCTATTAATGTCGATTCTGGGCTTTACTCGACTGACTTTTACGAAGAAAAGCAACAGGACTACGAGAGAAGGATTAAGATTAAAGATATTAGAGCCCAACAAGATCCAAAAGTTAAGCAGAGATACGAAAAAATTCAAGTTTTAAATCGGTGGTATAAAGATCTAAAGAGTAATTTCTCAGAGCAGAAGAAAACCATCGAATTTTTAAAAAGTTACGGGATTGGACTGAACATCGACGCAGTGACATATCAAAGCATCAAGGAAAGGTATATAAAATACAATAAAAACCATCGTAAAACTTATCAGAACATGGTAATAATATTTCTTGCCATTATTTGGTTGGAAATAAAGGAAACCACTAACATTAGGATAGAACGATACATTGAAGTTTTTAACGAGCTTGGCCACAAAGTAAACAAAAAAATGTTGAGCAACGCAATTTCGAAAGTAAAGAGAACTGAGAAAAGATACTCAGTCAAAACTACTGACATTAAGAAATTAGAAAAAGAGATTAAGTCAAGAATTAAAATTGTCTTTCAGAAGGATTTAAACACTATTCCGTATGAAAGTGTAAAAACTCATTTCGCAAGCAAATCTGATTTTGAAAAACTAAAAATTGAAATGCAATTGATGGCGAACGAACTTCTTAACAAGATAAGCTACGATCAATTGAAAAATTTGAATTACAAGGCACTTGTTGCGGGATTAATTTACTATATTGGACAATTGTTAGAAAACCGTAAGATATTTACTCAACGCTTAATCGAAACCTCTACAACATTTTCCTCAACTACAATTCGAAAAAAATATCATTTCTTACGTAGCATTCTTGAAAGTGAAGAACAATCCTCTGAATTGTTAGAGCATTGATTTATAAACTATAATTCCATTTAGTAATTATTCTTATATCTTTCTGCTTTATAATGCAACCTTCTAATAACAAACTGGGTAACAAATTTTATAATTATTCAACACAGGATATATTAGAGCTTTTTGATACAGACACAGAAGTGGGATTAAGTTCTGAAGAAGTTATTTTGCGATTAGAGCGCGATAGCTTCAACGAATTACCTAAGATTAAAAAATCTCTCTGGAAAGTGTATCTGAGTCCAATTTTCAATTATCTCATTCTAATATTGATCATTACTGGAATTATAATTATACTTCTTGGATCTCCCGAACAAACAATCATAACTTTTACCGTTGTGGTTGTAAACTCCGTTACGGCAGTAGTTCAGCAATATCGGGCTCAAAAAGCTTTAGAATCACTTAAGCAAATTTCAGCTTTAGAAGCAACGGTAATGAGGGAAGGGGTCGAAATAGAGATACCTACGAGAGAAGTAGTTAATGGTGATATCATAGTTCTAAGTCAAGGAGATAAAGTACCTGCCGACGGTAGGATAATCAGCGCTTCAAGTTTTTCCGTTGACGAAGCACCCTTAACGGGAGAAAGCGAAGCTATGGAAAAATCACCGCAAACCATTAATGAAAGCAACATTCCCCTTCAAAAACAAACCAATATGGTGTTTATGGGTACTTACGTGAAAACGGGAAAGGCAAAAATCGTAGTCACCAATACAGGACCAACATCTAAAATTGGCAAAATTTCTGGTTCGTTGAATGAAATGGGTAGCATCGAAGATATTCCTTTAACGCACAAATTAAACAGGTTAGCAGTTATTTTGGGTACTATAGTTATGATAAATGCTATAATTCTGATAGCATTTAAATTAATCGTTCTTTTCCTTTCTAACTCGTTAATTCAATCCGAAATCGCTACAGCTATCTCTGATTCGATAATACGAGCTATGAATCTCATGCCTATCAATTTACCGCTAATGACGACATTAGTCTTAATAACGGGAGTGTTAAATATGGCTCAAAGTGGTGTAATTATTAAAAACCTCTCGGCCATTGAATCTCTAGGGCGAGTTTCAGTAATATGTTCCGATAAGACAGGTACGATAACGAAAAACGAAATGACGGTCGAAAAATTGTGGATTAATAACATGGAATACGAAGTAAGCGGAGTGGGATACGATTCAGATGGAACAATAAGCAGTGATGGTATACAGTTGAAAATCAATACAAATCCTACTTTCTTGATGTTTCTTGACGCTATTATCTTAAATAACAACGCCCGGCTTAAATACGAAGATATTAAAATTAAACGAGAGGACGAAAAGGAGATTGCAGTGAGAAAGGCTCTCGGATCGCCCACAGAAGCAGCTTTACTAGTTTTATCAGAAAAAGCTGGGATACACCCTTACGATATAAAGAATAAGTACGCCGCAGTGTATGAGTTTTCTTTTTCATCGGAAATCAAACGAATGACGGTTATCTGTAAAAGCAAGAAAGATGACCCTGAGATGTACGCATTTTCTAAGGGAGCCCCAGAACGAATGCTCTTAATTTGCGATAGTATTGAAACAAACGATAAAATTCAAGATTTTACAGTAGAACAAAAAGAAAAAGTTCAAGATTTGATTTCAAAACGAGCCTACCAGGGTTATAGAACCTTAGCTATAGCTTACAAAAAACTTAGTTCACTTAACGATCAAAAAAGGGAAGACATTGAAAAGAATTTAACATTTTTAGGATTCGTATCCATTATCGATCCCCCAAGGGCTGGAGTCAAGAAGTCCGTAGAAGAGAGTTTGTCTGCTGGTATAAAAGTAGTAATGATTACGGGAGATCACCCAGCTACTGCTCAAACTATTGCTCAAGAAATGGGAATTCTTAAAGATAACGAAAATGTGGTGGAAGGCTCTAAAATCAAAGCCCTTCAAAACGACGAATTCGATAAAACAACAGTGTTCGCACGCGTTGAACCTAGCGATAAAGTGGTGATCGTGGAAAAGTACCAAGAACGAGGGAAAGTAGTGTCTATGACGGGGGACGGTATAAACGACACTCTTGCGCTAAAACTTGCCAATGCGGGAATCGCAATGGGAATTACGGGGACGGATGTAGCTAAGGAAACCGCAGATATGGTTATCTCTGACGACAATTTCTCTTCTATTGTTCGGGGAGTGAAGATTGGAAGGGGATTGTTTGCTAAGATTAGGACTATCATTTACTTTTTCATCTGTATTAACATAATGGAGGCGACAATCTTTTTTGGTTACGAATTTATTTCTGTAATTCAATTATTTAGTTCTAACTGGCAACAAGTGTATATTTATGGGATATTACATTCATTTCCTTCACTTGCATTAGTTATTGACACGCTCCCAAAAGATATTATGAAAGAACCTCCACGTAACGACGAACAAATACTTAACAAGAATATGTGGGCGCTTCTCCTAATTCACGCGTTTTTAATGGGAATAGGAATCGTTATCGTGTTTCAATTGAGCTACTTCGGTTTAATTCCGTTAAATAACTGGAATATAGACCCATCGCTAAGTTATATTCCCACAGGTTCTACAGAGGAATATTTAGTTCATCAAAAAGCGAGAACCATGTTTATAACGACCTTGTATATTGAAGAATGTTTTTTTGTTTGGTCCTTTAGGAGACCAAACATGTCTTTAATTAGGAGCATTAGAGAAGAGAAATCCTATAGTTTGTTGTTGATTTGCTTTTTCACGATTGGATTGCACATGCTCTTAATTATTTTTTCTCAAGTAGTCAATTACACCGTTAATATCCAGTTAGGATTTGATTTGCCGCTTAACTTCCTCTTCTTGTCGCTTACGGATTGGTTAATTTGCATAGGATTATCGTTACCAGGTATATTTGGCATAGAATTTGTAAAATACTTTGCCAGAAAAAAGAAAATTACTTTCTAGCCATAAAATTCACCTTCACTATTCTTCTCTTAAAATCAAACCAAGTCAAATTGCAAATTTGAACATAATCTAGCAGAAATATATACTCTCTATAGTTCAAATTAAAAAGAAAGTAATCTTATTTTCTGTTAATCTGAAATATTGGTTAAGAAGAAAAATAAATGTCTATAGAAGAAAAATCAAAATCTTTCGTCCAGAAATACGGTGGAATTCTCTTTATTTCCGCAATTATCGTACTATTTCTCGTTCTCGTATTGCTTAACGTCAATTTTGGACAATGGTTGGCCAATTCAATCGTGTGGTTCTACGAACAGTTTGGTGATATTGGGATTTATATGGGAGTTTTCCTCATTTCGATCTTCGGAAACTTTACCATTATCTTTCCCGTACCCTATGTTATAGCGTTAATTGTGATTAACGCCGTCATTCCCGGTGTTAACCCTTTAGCGTTGGGATTAGCTGGAGGAATAGGTGCAAGTATAGGAGAAGTATCAGCGTGGTTAATAGGCAGAGGTTCCCAAAAAATAATTGAAAACAGTGAAAGCATAGAACGAATGAAAAGTTATGTTGAAATGGGTTGGGCACCTGTAATAATCTTTATATTTGCAGCGACGCCCCTCCCTGATGATGCGTTTCTAATCGTTTTAGGATTAGTACAATACAGTCTTGTAAAAACTCTGATTTTCACCTTTATTGGCAAATTTGTTCTTTGTTTCCTTTGTAGCGCCTTACCAATCTGGCTTGCAGACACGGTTATCGGAGATCTCTTGTTTAGCTTATTTGGAATTGATTTAGAAGCCGCTCGCACAGGTATCATTCCTCCGAGTACTCCCTTTGATTTAATTCAAAGCTCAATAATTTGGACAGTAACCATAATTATCATGTTTCTCCTCGTCTATGTCGATTGGGGGAAGGTTTTAAACAAATTTAGGAAAAAACCAAATGGAAAAAGAGAAGATTTGTCAGATCCTAATAAGATTAAACCCAAGGTAGAGATTTTCAAATCTAAAATCCTTTGGGTATCAAAAGTCTTTAGGATAAAATACGGTCAAATCTACTTTTAATTGAATCTTAAAATCTATAAAACTTACTTATTATGCTTATTCTTATCTTATAATCCCATTCTCTCAAACTCAACTTCTTTAAAAGGTCATAGTTAAATTAAAAGCTAAAATTAAAAGCTATAATTTTTATTATTCTATTTAACAATTTTTTTTTCTATCACATTTAATTTTATAGTAACACGGGAAATGAAGATATGACAGTTATCAATAATGTTAGCGAAAACAGGTACCATTCTTTAGAATTAGAACAATTATATCAACATTTTGAAACGGATCCTAAGAAAGGTCTTTCTGAAACTGAAGCTCAAATCAGGCTAGAAAAATATGGACTTAATGAATTACCCAGAGTATCTAAAGGATTTATAAAAATATATTTAGCTCCCTTATTTAACTGGTTGATCGTTATCTACTTAATTGGTGCTTTAATTCTATTCCTCTCAATTCTTTTTGGAGCAGAAGGAAATTTGGTCACGATCGTTTTAACTTTAGGTATTGTAGCTCTAAATTGTATTGTAGCGATAATACAGCAGTTTCGAGCAACTAAAAAGTTAAAGGCATTAAGAAAAATGACCGCACCAACGACAACAATAATCCGGAATGGAGAAAAAAAGGAAATTCAAACCACTGATGTCGTTATTGGAGATATTTTAGTATTAAATCAAGGAGATAGAATCCCAGCCGATGCACGACTAATTACTCAATCAAATCTAGAAGTTAACGAATCATCTCTTACAGGAGAAAGCGAACCTCAGAAAAAGAATGTGAGAACGATAAAAAATCCCGAAGCTGTAATTCAAGATCAAGATAATATGATATTTTATGGTACTTATGTTACTACTGGTAATGGTTCTGCCATAACAGTTAAAACTGGAGCAAATACGGAAATTGGTAAGATATCTGTAGGGTTGGAAGAAGCAGGAACAAGTGATATTCCAATTAGAGAAAAAATGAACAGATTTGGAAAGTGGTTAGGATTATCAGTTTTCGTATTTTGGTTCATTACACTTTTTATCATTTGGGGTGCCACGGGTGTTTTGGATATTGTCAAAAGCTTGAATTCTGCCATGGATATAATGCCTATTAACATTCCCTTATTAGTTACAATTGTTTTGTTGACTGGTGTTGTAGCAATGGCACATAAAGGAGTTATTATTAGAAATCTTGCTTCGGTTGATAGTTTAGGAAGAGTAAGTATAGTCTGTTCCGATAAAACTGGTACATTAACTAAAAACCAAATGTCTATTCAACATGTATGGACAAATGGTTCTATTTTTAAGGTGACGGGAAGCGGGTATTCTCCTAAGGGAGATATCATAAATATGGATGATCCTAAAAATCCCGAATATGTGATGCATATCGATGACTACGCACAACTAAAATTATTGTTGATCGCAGGATTTTTAAACAATAATTCAGCACTAGTGAAAAACGAAATTGAAGCCTCAGGAAAGAGCGTCGATAGTTGGACGGTTATTGGCTCCCCTACAGAAGGAGCCTTAATGGTGCTTTTTCAGAAGGGGATGGGAGACTTTCTCCTCGAAGATTTTGAGCAAATTAAAGAATTCCCGTTTGATTCCAAGATAAAGAGAATGAGCAAGATTTATCGAAAAGAAGAAAAATATTATTCTTTTACTAAAGGAGCGACAGAAATTTTGATCCCTCTATGCTCTAAAATTCTTTACAATAACACAGAAATCCAATTCACAGAAAATTTAAAACAAGAAATAATAGCAAAAGCAAATAGTTATGCTGAACAAGGATATCGGATTCTAAGTCTGTGTTATAAAGATTTTTATATGTTACCTAAATTTGCTGACGATACTGAGGAAAGAACGTATTTTGAATCTGATATGGTTTATATTGGATTTGTAACAATATTAGACCCTCCAAGAGAAGGAGTTAAAGATTCTGTTGAGAAGTGCCATAATGCGGGAGTGGAAGTAGTTATGATCACAGGAGATTCAGCCTTAACTGCTCGTTCAATAGCATCCCAAATATCCATTATAAGAGACATTAATGAAATTGCTGTTGAGGGAAAAGATATAAATGACATAGAAACTGACGAAAATTTTAATAATGTAAAAGTTTTTGCGCGAGTATCTCCAGAGCACAAGCAAGATATTGTAAAACGATACAAAAGTCAAGAAAAGGTAGTAGCGATGACGGGCGACGGTGTTAACGATGCACTTGCGTTAAATATGGCTGACGCCGGAATCGCCATGGGAATTCAAGGAACGGATGTTGCAAAAGAAGCATCGGATATGGTACTTTCGGACGATTCATTTATATCCATCGTTGATGGGATTCACCAAGGGAGGGGTATATTCAGTAAGGTACGCGCTATAGTCTTTTTCTATATTTGCATTAATGTCTTCGAGGGAATCGTACAGTTCATACTTGCAGTAATACTTAACTTACCATATTTTCTCGATGAATTGTACTATTTACAGTGGGTCTTTTTGGCTATTACAGTACACACATTTCCAGGCTTAATATTAACTTTTGATACCATTTCAAAAGATGTAATGAAGGAAAAACCGAGGAATGAGGAAGAAATCCTTTCGTTAGAAACCTTGATCTTAATGCTAATATTCGGTGGACTACTTGCCGTAAGCATGATAATAAGTTATTTCATAGTTCTGACTGGAATTTATCCCATATTCCCTGCTAATTACGAGTTTGGAATATTTAACGAGCTTTATCTTTACAGCGTGGAAACCACCAATTTAACGCCTACTGCCGTACCTGCGGAAGCTAAAGCTTTAACCATGTTAATGGTAACGCTTTTCTTTTGCGAGTCGTTTTTAATCTTTCAAATTCGACGACCAAACAAGTCTCTTATTAGAAGCTTAAAAGAAGACAGAAACAAAATTATGTACTATATTATGGTATTTCTCTTCGGTGTATTTCTGTCGCTAATGTATATTCCAGGATTTCAAGTTGGATTGGCTAGTATTGGATTTAATTTCATGTTTATGTATTTAACGGCTTTGGATTGGCTGGTGTGCTTTCTAGTTTCAATGATATGCGTCGTTTCATTCGAATTAGTCAAATATTACGCAAGAATAAGAGGGATAGTTTTTTAAACAACTACCTATTAGTTCTATTTTTACTAACAACTAGTAAATCTTATTTCTTATTTATTCATTATTTTTTTTTATTGTTAAAAGGGGAAAAAGTTTCTCTAAATCCCTTAAAAAAGAGCGATATAGACTTATTTTTAAAATGGCTAAATGATCCTGAGATAACTCAATATCTTAATCGTTATCTACCATTAACAAGAGAAATGGAAGAAGATTGGTTTAATAATCTCCCAAAACGTGCCAATTTTGTTATCTTTTCAATATCTATGCGAAATGATCACGATTTAGACCAAACTATTGGAGATTATGGCGTTTAAATAGATTGGAAGAATAGAGTTGGCAAATGTGGGATAATGATAGGGGAAAAAGAATTCCTTGGAAAAGGTTTTGGAACTGAAGCTTTAAATTTATTAATCATTAATAGTTTTAACACTCTTAATTTGAATCGAGTGGAGTTAGAGGTTCACGATTTTAATACTCGTGCGTACAAATCGTACTTAAAGCTTGGATTCCAAGAAGTAGGTCGCAGAAGAAAAGCAGATTATATAAACGGAAAATACAGTGATTCAATAATCATGGGGCTTTTAAAAGAGGAATGGATGTGCAGATAAAAAGTAAATTAAGATTAAGAATGAATTAATTTTTAATATATTCCATATTCACCTCATATAATATTAAAAATAGAGATAATGGTTAGGTGGTAATGAGTAAATTTAAAGTATCGGTAGTTAAATACGAAAAACCCAGAGAATCGGTTCGTAAAGTAATTGATTTAGTAAATGGTCTCGATGACATTCCCATAAAAGGTAAAATATTCATAAAACCAAATCTAGTATACTGGAACAGGCATTGCGAAGTTCCAAAGTGGGGTATGCTTACTACTTCAAGAGTGGTTGAAGATGTCGTTGAATATCTAGTAGAGAAGGGAGCTGATGACATAACGATTGGCGATGGTATTATTACGGAAGACCCAAAAGATAAGGAAACATCCAAAGACGCCTTCGAAAAGTTAGGCTACAATCTCATGAAAGAAAAATATGGGATTAATATAATTGATGCATTTGAGCGCCCCTACGAGAAAATCGAATTAGCTGAGGGTGTATCGGCAAAAATGAACTCTGATATGTTACACTCGGATTTCTTAATCGATATACCTGTCCTTAAAACTCACGCACAGTGCGTTGTAAGTTTAGGAATTAAAAACTTAAAAGGGTTAATTAACATTCCTTCTCGAAAAAAGTTCCATGGCGACGATCCTAAATACACCCTTCATTATAATGTAGCTCAATTAGCAAATAAGGCTCCTCCTAGTCTTACACTCATAGATGGGATATATACCCTTGAAAGAGGGCCCACTTTTGATGGAAAGGCGCATAGGAGCAACATATTGGTAGCTTCGAGGAATATATTATCCGCAGATTTGGTTGGCTCGAGCTTACTCGAAATCGATCCTATAGCCGTACCTCACCTTGTACAAGCAGCTAAAGATAGAAATCGTCCAATTGATTTATCTGACATCGAGGTTGTAGGAGAAAAAATTGAAGATCTTTCGTCTCCTCACGGTTGGGAATTCGTATACGAAAACAATAATACCTTGCCTCTCTCTTACGCTAGAGCAGGAATAAAAGGAATTAGCTACAGGAGATACGATGAGTCCATGTGTACGTTCTGTTCAGGGATGAATGGAATAATCCTTGTGGCGATAAAAAATGCGTGGAACGGGGAACCTTTTGATGACATAGAAGTTCTAACGGGAAAGGTAATGGAACCTTCAGAAGGAATGAAAAAAACAATTCTGTTAGGACAATGCCAGTATAACAAAAACAAAGACCATCCCAATATTAACCAACTTATTGCAATCAAAGGTTGTCCTCCTTCCGTTGATGACTTGAAAGTTGCACTAAAAGAGGCGGGAATTAAAGTTCCTTCCTACTTTTACAAAAATCTTGATAAAGCTCCGTTATTATTTGCGGAAAAATATAAAAATCGACCAGAATTTGACGAGAGCTTCTATCAAGTAGTTTAATTATAATTTCCACTTTTTTTCTATTTTATTTATTTAGATAATCAGGAATTCTCTGGTTTCGCGTAATATCTTCAAATTCTTCTCGTGCTCTAATCAAATACGATTGTTCTTGGCTAATTAATACTTCAGCAGCTCGAGGTCTAGAATTATATTGACTACTCATTACAAAACCGTAGGCTCCAGCATCTAAAATGGCTAAATATTCACCTTCTTTCAATTCTTCTATTTCTCTTTCTCTTCCAAGAATATCTCCGGACTCGCAAATCGGGCCTGCTATATCGTAGGTTTTGGGAGGACCACCCTTTGGAGCATCACATTTAATAATATGATGATAGGAACCGTACATCGTCGGTCGAATTAATGTGTTAAACCCTGCATCAAGTCCAGCAAAGTATTTGAATCCATTATATTTTATAGTATTGATTTGTGCTATCAGTATACTTGCTTGAGCTGATAAATACCGACCCGGCTCAATCTTTAAGGTATGCTCCCCCAAATCTTTACTCTCAATCAAATTAACTATTGGTCTAATACAATTTTTAAGATATAATTTCAAATCAAGGGGTTCCTCTTCGGGTTTATAAGGAATACCCAATCCGCCCCCAAGATCGATAAACTCTAATTTAATATCCAAGTTCTCCGATAGATTTTTAATTATAGAGGCGTATTTGTCAGCCGCATTTTTATAATCGTTTGGATTTATAATTCCCGATCCTATGTGCATGTGAATGCCAAATTTCTCGAACCCTAATTCTAACGCCCGAGAGTAGGCTTTATTAACTTGATTGGCGAGAATCCCGAATTTAATCTCCTTGCCTGCGGTTATTGTGTGAGCGTGGTGCCCAGCTCCAAATTCTGGATTAATCCTAAAGGAAATCGGTTTGAATTCGCTGGGATTTTTTCCTAGAGCTTTATAACTGTGATATAACCTTTCTAATTGGCTAATACTATCTAGATTTATAGTAATATCTTGCTTTATAGCATACTCGAAGTCTTCGTTTGTGAACATATTTCCTGTGAAAATTATATCTTCAGGTGAAGCTCCTGCTTTTAGGCATACATATATCTCTCCCGTCGATGTACAATCAAATTTAGATCCTTCAGATTTTAAAATTTTAAGTAATGAAAGGTTAGAATTAGCCTTGACAGCATAGTGAATATCATTATTACGATATTCTAAATCCATTGATTGTTTAAGTTGACGATAGGTTTTCCTTAACAACTGTTCGTTAATAATATAAAGAGGAGTTTTATAGGTTTGTGCCAATTCAACAACATTATGATTAGAATAATGTAAAACTCCTTCCTTGTAAGTTAGATCTTTATTTGCTAACCAATCTATATACTTCATGATGATTAAATAGTCTATAGAGATTAATTAATAAAAATAGGTTACTTATGATGAAATCTAAGAGAAATTATTAGGTTTACTATTACAAAAAGTCAAATTACAAGCAACCTCGTCGAGATATAAATCATATCAATAGGTTCAATTACAAAATTAATGAAGAATAGCTATAATATATGTTATTATTCCAGTTATTATTAATCTAAACACCATACTAATTCATTCACATAGAAGTTGATATAATCCAATTAATTAACATTATTTTTTATTTTGAGATGAAATTTTTGAAATTTCAAAGGAAACTTCAGCACCCAAATCTATACCACGGCGCTGTAATTTCTCTAGTATCTCATAAGAAGACTCTTCTAGTGGCAGATCTTCCGCACGTAATTCCCTTAAGTTTGATAAATTCAACATGGATTCAGGAAGTTTATTAATGTTATTTTTGCGTATGATTAATGCTTGAATAGACTCTAATTTATCGATAGATTCAGGAACGCTTAAAAGTTGATTATATCCAATGTCTAAACCTCGTAAATTTTTAAGCGATAAATTTGGAAAATTTCTAAATTTATTATTATTCAGATACAATCTTTTAAGATTGGTTAAATTATTGAAAGAACCTGGAAGGCTATTTAAATTATTACTATGTAAATATAAAACACTTAAAGAAGAGAGGTTACCAAACGATTCTGGAAGGCTTGATAATTTATTGCTAAACAAATCCAGTTCTCTCAAGGATTTAAGATTGCCAAATGAATTAGGTAAAGATTCTAGTTTATTTCCCTGCATTTGTAAAACATTTATAGAAGAAAGGTTACCAAACGATTCTGGAAGGCTAGATAACTTATTATTACTCATATCGAGATTTTTCAGGGACTTAAGGTTCCCAAAGGATTCTGGAAGTTGAACTATCTTATTTTTATTAAGCCATAAAATTTCAAGAGATTCAAGTTTACCAAAGGAATTTGGAAGTTTTGTCAATTTATTATTTATTAAAGAAAGCTTTTGAAGCCATTTTAGGTCTCCAATAGATTCGGGAAGAGATTGAACCCCTAATCCTGCATCTGTATAAAGACCTAAGCCTATAATATGCTTAAATTGAATATTTACACCAAATGATCCCCATTTTAAGTTTAAAACCACTGAAAATGACTTCTTAATTGATTTTATTATGTCTTCCAATACTTCTTTTTCTGCAAATAATATTTCCTTTCCTTTGTATGTAGTCGTCAAATCTGAGACCTCTTTAATAGGTGTTTCAGCAGTTTCCTTTTCCTTTACATCTGGAGTTATAAGTTGGATGTTCATTTTTTTTAGAATTAAATTATAGATTTCATTTATTGTGCTATGTATATCTCTCTTATTAAACTGAACGCCCAATTTAGTGGTAAGTAAAGGAGGAATATCCTCTGTGTTGTTAAATATAGGAATGATTTTTTTCTTTAATTTTAAAGCGGCTGTCCACTCCATCTCTACAGGTTCAGATCTCATAGAATTCTGCGAACAAAACAATAAAAAGAGGTGACACTTTTTTAGATTATCGTTCATGTATTTTATGATATCGTCGTGCATATCCTCTTCCCAATACAAAACATTATCAATTTCGGGATATTCTGTCAATTTTTCAGCAATACTTTTAATTTGAAAATCTTTTGAATCCTTAGTAGCATAACTTACAAATGCGATTACGCCCATTTTTTTACCAATTAAAAACGATGACAGATAATAATAATCTTTAATATCCATTTATTTTTATTTTTTATTCTCCTTATAGACTCATTTTATCAAGAAATAAAAGCAAGAATAGTCCAATTAGAATTAATTTTAATGCTTTTACGGAATATAGGATGTAAATCCTTTTCTTGGCTTTAATCTCACCTAAAATATATAGGAACAACCTTGCAATAAATAGAGTAAAGTTTAACTAAAGTCAGAGGTAAACTTCAGTAAGCATGTAGATAATTCCAAGTTTATGAATTTAAACTCATTCTTTTACCTTATTTAACTTTAAAACAAGAGACATGGAAAATAAATATAATATAAAAAAATAGAAATTTCTATTTAAATCCCTCAATAAAAGCATTTACATTTAGTGGTAACACATCGTGGTTATATCCTCCTTCCAGCAATGCGTATCTCCGTCCCCCACAGAATCTCTTGGAGTATCGCTTCATAAGAGCGCCCAACTCCGTGTAATCCTCAGGATATAGCAGATTGCCCCAGTCTTGTCTGGCTTGGTCAAATCCTGCACTTGCCACAAATATATCGATACTTTTTAAATTTTCCATGTAATTCTCAACTTCCTTTATGTAGTTCGTTCTACCACTAGAAGACGGATTTAGAATCTTCACTTTAAAATCATCGTCTCTATTAGTTAAGATATTGATATTACCATCGCCCGTATGAAGGTCAAAATCAAGGATAAACGCCGATTTGATTTTTTTCTCAGAGTAGAGTTTCAATAAACTAATACTAATGTTGTTAAAATAGCAAAATCCCCAACACGAGTCAGCTGAAGCATGATGACCGGGAGGTCTAATTAAGGCAAAACAAGGATTTCCTTCGAATCCTTCTTTAGCAGCTAATATAGCCCCTCCCGATGCTAAAGATGCTAGTTCAAATAAGAGGGGACTTCTTTCAATACTATTATAATGCCTTTCGGTGTGTGCTCCTAAAATATCCTCTTTTGTAGCTGGTTGAGGAGAGATAAACTCAAACTGGGTACTTTCTTGAAGTTTTTTAACTATTCCTTCTAATCTACCAACTGCAGCAGCTGGATCCATAGCGTAATTGGAATTATAATATCTCTCGTGAAACACAATTTTCATTTTTTATCGACCTCATGTTCCATTTTTTAGAATCTCGCACTCAACTTTTCAATCATGTCTTGTGTCATTGCACCCAAATTAAATTGAGGAGCCCAACCCCATTCTTGTCGTGCTAGTGAATCATCGATAGTTTTTGGCCAAGAATCCGCTATTTCTTGTCTAAAATCAGGTTTATACTCCACTGTAAACTCAGGAATGTGCTTTTTAATTTCGACTGCTAGTTCTCCCGCTGAAAAACTCATACCGGTTACATTGTATACATGTCGCTTTAAAGTAGATGGATCGGCTTCCAACAAATCTATCATACATTTCGTGCAGTCGGGCATGTACATCATAGGTAAGACAGTATTTTCGCGCAAGAAACAAGTGTATTTTTTGCTTTTGATTGCTTCGTAGAAGATTTCAACCGCATAATCGGTAGTTCCTCCACCTGGAAGCGTTTCGCTCGAAATTATACCGGGTAACCTCATAGAACGCGTGTCTACACCGTATTTCTTGAAATAGTATTCAATTAAGAGTTCCCCTGAAACCTTGGTAATACCATACATCGTCGTAGGTTGAAGAATCGTATCGATAGGCGTATTCTCTTGAGGCGTTGAGGGTCCAAACGCAGCAATCGAGCTAGGCCACACGATACGGTCAATCTCATAGCTTCTCGCTACTTCTAAAACGTTAATTAACCCGTTTATGTTTATGTTCCAAGCAGTTTGCGGCATTTTCTCGCCAGTTGCAGAGAGGATGGATGCCATGTGAAAAATAGAGTCAATATCGTACTCGAACATCGCTTTAGATAACAAATCCTTGTTCAAGGCATCAAGATATATTACAGGACCGCCTTCTGTAATTGTTTTGGGAAGAGCAGTTTTACGACCAGTTGCAACGACATTATCGTTTCCGTATTCCTCCCTCAAGGCGGGCACCAACTCGCTCCCTATCTGACCAGCTGAGCCGATAACTAGGATATTACGAGTTTTTCTTGTCATAATTTTTCAATTCACAAATAGTAACTTTCTATGCTTAATTAATTATTCATAATTTAAGACTATCTCCTAAAAAAGTCTTTTGCTTTTGGTAAGTTATGTATTTAGCGTCAAATAACAAGCCTTTTTTACAATTGGTATAATTTGTGAGGAAATTTTTTGATGATTTTAGGTATTTAAGATATATAATATATTTCTTTCTCGCCTTTCACTTCAAATTTAGAAGTAAGATAATTTATCGCATATTGTTTGATTTTATCAGGCAGAAGTTTAACAAATGTAAAGCTCGCTGACTTTTCTAGGTATATAAGTTTAATCCAATGCAATTTTTCGAAAAACTTTAAAATCTTCATAGGAGTTTTTGGTTGGCCTTCAATTTCATAGCAATTAGTTTCATTTTCAATTCGAGAAACCCATTCTATAAACGATTTATAATCCGAAAAACCTATAATTAAGGATTTATCTTTCGCTAATTTAGCCCATAAATGGAAGTCCTTATTTTCTGTGATAATTCGATGAAAGTTAATTAATTGGAGGGTGTTTTCTCTCATTAAATGCAATCTTTCCTTTTTTTTAAATTCTTTTTGAAAAAATGAAGGCGTTGAGACAAAACTAATGCAACAATAGAGCTCTTTATGTAAAACCAAATAATCTATTGCTTTAAATCCTAAAAATCTAAATGTTTCCAACAGCGATTTAGCATGTGCCATAAACATATTATTTATTGATATTCCCGATTTTGATTATCCTATGTGTTCTAATGTGATTCTCCAGTTTTTTGAGTCCTTATTTAAAGTGGATTCAATTCTTATAGATTTAGTCAAACCAACTTCAAAATATCTTTTCTTAAATCTATCGGAAAAAATGATACCGGTATTAACATCGTTGAAATCTATCATTTTTAACAATTGCTTTCTGATTGAGATATAGTAACTCAAATTGATTTGAAAATCTGTTTGAAAATAGATAGATGGTTCGAAGTGGGGTTCAACAAAAGGAAGTGAAAGTGGAGCGGAATAGGGATTAAAGAAATCGTTGACTTCCTAGTTCATTAATTGGTCGAGATCCTCGAGATCTTTTCCTTTCTCTAGTATTTGCAGCAAATTATACAATGAGTGATGGCAAAATGCTGACGCACTGGCATACTTTTCGTCGATTGGGTTTTTTTTATGCATCTCTTTAACATATTGCTCAATCCAATCCTTAAGAAGAGTAGATGTAGTGAACGATATACGGGTATTACGCTTTTCAGATAGAAATCTCTTTGAAGTCAAGACAAATCAATAAAGCCTTTGGTATGCATATGTTAAATTTTAAAATTAATTTAAACTTAACTATAAAAATCCTCATTATTTTGAGATGTGAATCTTTAGGAAGAATATTTCAATTGTTATTGTGTGAATATTGAATATAATTTGAATATATGGATACGCGATTGTTATCCTCATTTTGAATTCAAATTCACTAATTTGAATATTAAATCTTTATATTAACAATGATTATCAATAAAAGAAGATTGGGCAATCGATTGTTCCCGCGTGAAAGTAGAGCACAAGCATTTTTTTCCCCTTTTTTATTGTTATTTGTGTGTTTAGCAATCATTATTAGTCGTGATATTTTCTTCAAAATCAACTAAATTAGTTATAATTTGGATATGCATACATTAAAATTTCAAAAATGTGTAAACTGGTTCTTGAGAGATTTATATTATTAAAGATAAATTGGTTTATGAAGAACAATTTCCTTGAATCATCAATTAAGTTAATAAACTAATTGAAATGTAGTCCAAAAGATAAGATAGTGTTATTTTGGAATTTAGCAAAGTGAATATCTTACTTTAAATATGGGATAATCTAATGATACAATATCGCAAGTAAAGGTAGATCTTATAGATTAAGATAACTCGCGACAAAAGGGAAAATCAATAGGTTAAAGGACGAAATAGAGGGAGAAATCTAAGTCTTAATTGACTTGCGGTTGGAAAAAACAAAAAATATCCGGGTTTTGGTAGGATGGAATAGAATAGATTTATTCTATTCTATTTCTCGTTATATTTACTCTTTTTACATTCCCATTTCATATCCGAAATTAATATTTGAGTAAACCTAATATATTGGCGTGAATACCATTAAATTATTAAATTTCTGTGAAGATGTGATAAATTAATGAAACGAGACCCAGAAGCATTTCTGAAGGAAGAAATGGGGGAATTAAGGAGCAACAATTTGGAGTGGATCATTCGCTATTTGGAAGATGGCTCCAAACCACACTCAACAGTGGACGGAAAACAAGTTTTAATGCTTAATACTAACAACTACTTAGGATTAGCTACTCATCCAAAAATTATTGAAGCAACCATTGAAGCTACAAAGAAGTATGGAGGAGGCGCAGGTGCAGTTCCAGTAATTGCGGGTTCATTTGACTTAACGAAAGAATTTCAAGAAAGGTTTGCTAAGTTTAAAGAAGTTGAAGCTTCTCTTTTATGTCAAACGGGATTTGCAGTTAATTCAGGTTTAATCCCAATGCTTGTAGGAAAGCAGGATATCGTAGTTTCTGACGAATTAAACCACGGTTCAATTATCGATGGTGTTCGACTTTCGGGAGCTAAACGGATTATTTATAAACACACTGATGTAGGAGATTTAGAAACTCAACTTAAAGAAGCTGAGCAACAAGGAGCGAGAAGGATTTGCATAATAACGGATGGAGTCTTTTCAATGGATGGAGATATGGCGCCACTTGACGAAATTGCCAAAGTTGCTGAAGATTTTGGAGCAATGATTTTTGTTGACGATTGTCACGGCGAAGGAGTATTAGGAGAAGGAAGGGGAATTGTTGCTCATTTTGGATTGCAAGGGAAAGTTCACGTCGAAGGGGGATCTATGAGTAAAGGATTTGGAGTGTTCGGAGGTACAGTTGCCGGTTCAAAAGCTTTGTGCGAGTTTTGTGCCAATAAAAGTAGAACTTATTTATTGAGTACAGCTCATCCTCCTGGAGTGGTAGCTGCTTGTATTGCTGCGATTGATGTTGTAGAAACTGAACCTGAACATGTAAAAAGATTATGGGATAACACTAATTATTTCAAAAGTCAAGTTCAAGGCATGGGATACAACACGAGTAACTCTCAAACTCCCATCATTCCGCTAATTATTGGAGATCCCGGAAAAGCTCAAGAATTAGCGAGAATCCTATTCGAAGAGGAAAACATCTATGGCACGCCCATTGTGTTTCCGATGGTGGCTAGAGAACTCTCGAGAATTAGAGTTCAAATGAACGCTTTACTCACCAAAGACGATTTAAACCAAGCGCTAAGCTCCATTGAAAAAGTTGGTAAAAAACTAGGAATTATTTAATTTTATTTTTATTTTTACTATAGCTTATTTTTCTACAAGAACCCGATTTAAGATTAGAAAAAAAATTAAAAGTTAAGTGGTTTTGCCAAGATAGCTTTTACTCGTAAATTTTTAAACTCGTTTGTCGGCGAAGGTTTGATTAAGCAGACGGTATCAGCGCCTCTACCTGTTCCTCCGATGGCGATTATATCCCTATTCAAGTCTGGTATTAATCCCGCGTCGCAAACCGTACTCGAGATTTCAATGCATACTTTTACTCCTTGACAGAAATGCCATCCTACCATTTTTGCTAATAAATCCACGAACATCCACGCTTCTTTCTTAATTCTCATCCCACGCTCGATTCCCGACATGGCGTGGGTTCCTATGTGAAATTTCACGCCTTTACTTTTTAGCGTTTCAAGTTTGTCCTCTGAAAATTCTTGCCTAACTTCGCTATTTACGAAGTAATAAGCGTGGGTAATAACCATAAGATTAAATTCGCTAGTGTCAAACACTTGGACTGCTATTTCAGCTGTAAATCCCGTGGTACTAGCTACGACGATATCTTTTATTCCGAATTCCTTAGCGTATTTGTGAGCAATATCCAAAGCATTTTGAGTATTTTCTTTTCCAGCTTTCTCAAAATATGTTACTTCAACTTTTAAATCAGACATTTTGATAACTATTGGTTTGTACTACATAGGAGATATGAGGAGAAGTTAAAGAAGATTTTGATTGATCCTCAACTTTGGAATGAATTTATGCACTTTTATATATATCAAGGGCAAAATATACACTATAACAACTAAATTTTTACCGCTTTAATATGAGTGAAAACGATTTAACATTCAAGCAGAAGTTTCTCTTTGGCTTGAGTGCAATACCGGATCAACTTACATACCAATTATTCCAATTCCTTATATTTACCTTTTACTTCACCGTAGTGCAGGTTCCCACGGGATTAATGATCTTTGGGTATATAATTTGGGGAATTTGGAACGCGGCTAACGATCCTCTTCTCGGAGCGCTCTCAGAGCGCACTAAACAAAGAGGCAAATGGGGTAAACGCAAATTATACTTAATTATATCTCTTATCCCGTTATGTGTAATGTTAATTTTGCTTTTTTTCGTACCTTTTGGTACTACTGATAAGTGGGCTGAGTTTTTCTACTTTATGTTCACTATTATCGCTTTTGAGTTTTTTTACACGCTCTTCGATGTAAATGTGAACGCGCTTTTTCCGGAAATGTTTCCAACCGAAAAAAAACGAGCGGACACGAATTTGTACATAAAGGGAATGACGGTGGTAGCGTTGATATTAAGTGCACTAGTCCCTGCTTTAATAGTGAGCGATTATGTACCAGACTCAACTGCCCAAATCCCTCAAATAAAAAACGAATACTTTCTTATGTCGATTTTGATCGCAATAGTTACATTAATCCTCTCAACGCCATTTCTACTGTGGGGTATAAGAGAAAAGAGCGAATCCATTGAAGATTTTGAAAAGCGACCCTCGTTTTTTGAGTCTCTTAAAATTACTTTAACTAATAAAACATTCGTAAAATTCATTCTGGCTAATACAGGTGTTTGGTATGTATTCAATATTCTCCCTACAGCAATTCCTATTTACGCCGACGAGGTAATTGGCATTGACAATGCGTTTATAGTGAGTATCGCGCTTATGCTAGCATTTATAGTAGCGGCTGTAGTAATGCCAATTCACAGAAAACTTGGTTTTAAAATAGGGATGAGAAACGCCTTCATTCTCACGATGTTAATCTGGATTGCGTGTTTATTCCCCTATTTCTTAATTACCGGTCCAGAATTTACACTTTTGTTTATAATAATAACGGCAGTTCAGGGCTTTCCGCTCTCTGGGGTTTTATTCTATGTTGACATCATTCACGGAGATATAATCGATGAAGATTCGCTTAAATTTGGTGTGAAGCGTTCTGCGAGCTATTATGGAATAAATGCTTTTATAAACAGAACCTCGATAATCGTAGTTATTGCAACCATAGGTGCTATGTTTGGAACCATTGGATGGGAGAAAAATTACGAGTTCGTGGTACCGGACCCAGCTCTGAAGGTATTAGGGCTTAAGATCCTTATGTTCGTGTTTCCCGCAGTTGCTCTGTTAATAGGAGTTTTTTTCATGACTTGGTACAGTTTACATGGCGAGAAACTGGAGAAAATGCGGGAGGAGCTCTTAAAAAACCCCCAATCTAAACCTAATTAACTATTAATAGATTTTTTCCTTTTATTTTTTGAAATACTATTTCATTATCCAATCATTAAAATATCGAATTACTTTATTATTTATATTAAAACCAGTTAGACATGGTGTGAGATTAACTGCGAGTACTTGTTCTGAGCTATTTCGATAGCATATTTGGGCCAAAGGTCTTTTTAAAAGCTCCAGAAGATGTTAACGAAGAAGAGCTCCGAGGTATTCCGAGTTTAATGGACTTATACGAAGAGGGGTTCTTTATCCATATTTTTGGAGATATTAAAAGTGCAAATTTAATATTTGAGATTCCCTCTGAGGTAGCAAGGGGGACGAAAGAAACGCTTCAAATCTCCATAGTAAGTGATATATCCAGCCAAATTCACTTAGGGCTAGCTAAAGAACTCCTAGAAACCTTTGAGAAGGAAATGAACCAAATTAAAAACGCATATAAGGCGTTTTACATCTCAAAAGAAAGCGACGAGGAAAGCCTCAAGATTTTTAAGGAAGTACAGAATTTGTTCATCTCTTTTCTCAAATCGCTTAAACCCGCTATAAGAGCTTTAAAACAGGCGGAAATTCGTTACCAAACTTTATTTAAAGCCGCAAGAGATGGAATTATAATCATCGAAGATAAAACAGGCAAAATTGTAGACATCAATCTTCAGAGCGAGAAAATCTTAGGAGTAAAAAGAAAAGAAATTATTGGTTTAAATGTAAAAGAATTAGGTGTTTTTGACAATTATGAAGAATTGAACAAGCGGATATTGGAGTTAGTAGAAAAGGAAGACCCTCAACCAATAGAAATTCATCTTAAAACACAGCAAGGTTGTGTAATTCCTGTGGAAGCAAATGGTAACAAAATCCAAATGGGGGTTCATGCATTGATTCAGATCATATTTCGAGATATTACTGAGAGAAAAAAGCAGGAGCAGCGAATATTAGAATCAGAACAAAACCTTAAAAAAAAAGTAAAGGAGCTTCAAAGTTTATATGAAATTACAAAATTAATTGAACAGCCATATTTAACAATTAGTCAAACTCTTCAAAAGTCGGTTGAATTGATTCCCAACGCCTTAAAATATCCCAATTTAGCATGTGCAAGAATTTTATTCAAAGATAATGTATTTCGAACTGACAACTTTTTAGCTACACAGTGGAAAGTGTCTACGCACATTAAAATAGGAGAAAATTTAATGGATATTGATGCATTTTACTTTAAAGATCGACAATTTCTCGACGATGAAGTTTTCTTGTTGTACGAAATTGCAAGCAGGTTAAAAAGCGTTATAGAGCAAAAAGAATACGAAGAGATGGTTAAAAAGAGGTTAGAATTTGAAAAGATTGTCGCTACATTCTCTTCAAGGTTTGTACATATATCTGATTTTGACGAAATAGTTTCTGTGGGATTACGTAATTTGGGAGAGCTTAGTGATGCATCAAGAGTATATGTCAATATTTTGAACGAAGACTCCAAAACATATGATAATGCGTACATTTGGCAAAATAAAGACATTGATGTTGAGAATAAATTAGAATTGGACTTTAAATCTAAATTAATTGAACATTGGATATCTAATTTCCACGAACACTCGTTTATACACATTAAAGACGTGACAACACTCGATAATGAAAGCGAGTTAATACACAAACTGTGTAATCAAGAAGTAGCAAGCATACTGATCTATCCAATAACTATGGGAGACAAGATTTTAGGGTTCATTGGTATAGACAAATTGCGTGACCCAATCGAATGGGACGAGGATGTATTTGGAATATTACGAATTTTCTGTGAATTACTTGGAAATGCTTTAGAACGGCGTAAGTCCGAAGAAAAATTAAAACAAAGTCAAAAAGAATACAAAAATTTAATCGACAATTCATTAGACGGTCTAATGGTGATTGATGAAAGACAAGACATTATTTTAGCTAACCCGAGTATTGAAACAATTCTAGGGTATAAAATTCACGAACTCCTTGGTAAATCTCTTTATAGTTTAATGGATGACGATAAAAAGGAAATAATGAAGGCTCATATGGAAAAGCGAATGAAAGGCATCAGAGAAACATACGACTTCGAGTTTAATAAAAAGAGTGGAGAAAAAGTCTATACTAGATTAAAGGCTTCTCCAATTTACGACGAAGAGGGGAGATTTAAAGGTTCTATGGCGTTTTTTACAGATATCACCGAGAGAAAAAAAGCTAAGGAAGAATTAATTAAGTCTGAATTTAACTATCGAAGTGCGTATAAACAAGCAAATTTTTACAAAGATTTGTTCACCCACGATATAAATAATGTATTTAGTAATCTGAAATCTTCCGTGGAACTACTATCCATGAACTTGGAAGACAATTCGGTAAAAATGAGTAATACTGAAATAGTAGATCTTTTAAGAGACCAAATTTCAAGAGGATTTAGGTTATTAGATAATGTTCAAAAAATTTCTCTATTAGAAGACGAGGAAATAGACATAAAAGTTATAAATCTCTGCGAACATCTTAAGGAAGCAATTCGATATGTAAAAACAAATTTTACCAAAAGATTGTTAAACATTTCGGTAAATTACATTAAATCCAATTATATGGTAAAAGCAAACGATTTCTTGCTAGATGTTTTCGAAAACTTGTTAATTAACCCCACTAAGTATAATGAGAACCCGTTTGTGATTATACAAGTTAACATTATAGAGAAGGAAGAGGAAAATTTCTTGCGTGTAGAATTTGTTGATAATGGCATCGGGATATCTGACGACAGAAAAACGATTATTTTCCACAAAGGTTTCAAAGAGCAGAAAGGAAAGAAGGGAATGGGTTTAGGACTATATTTAGTGAAAACGATCGTTGACAAATACGGTGGAAAAATATGGATTGAAGATAAAGTCAAGGGAAACTATTCTAAAGGAAGTAAATTTGTTATATCGCTTGAAAAGAGCAGTTAAAAATTTCAATAAGAAAATTTTCAATTTTATCTAATATCGAAGAATAAAGGCATTTTATTGATTTTTAAATAAAGAAAACATTTTAAGCTAATAAGGGTTAACTACAATACAGAATAAGATAATCGCTAGTTGATTAAATGATAAATTCAAGGAGCACAACGTTACTAAGGTATATCCTTAAGCGTATATTTTATTCAGCATTCATGATATTCGGCGTTATTACCTTTATTTTCTTCCTCACGAGGATGTTACCCGGAGACCCCGTCCTAATGCGAATGCCTCGATCGTTTACTCAAGAAATGTACGACAATATGAAAGCGAGATTGGGACTTGATAAACCGGTATATATTCAATATTTAATCTACATAAGGGATGTATTATCCGGACACTGGGGATATTCCATGAGCATAGTTCGAGATTCTCTCGTTTGGGATGTAATTTTTCAGAGGTTACCACGAACTCTTGAAATTATGATAATTAGCATGCCAATCGCGATATTCTTTGGTATTAAACTCGGAAAAGTCTCTGGAGCCAACCGAAATAAAAAAAAAGATTATGCTATACGATCGGCGTTATATATTACTTCATCGGTCCCTGGGTTTTTAATTGGGATTTTCCTCATAGCCACAGTGCTGCACTCTCGGTTGTGGATTTTACCTTATAGTGGGTACAAACACATAAGAATGGGTCAACCTCCCCCCGTTACTCATTCCAGAATAATAGATTCAATTTTAGCAGGGGATTGGCTAATGTTAACCGATTACCTTTGGCATTTGTTCCTCCCTATTCTAAGCTTGGTTATATTTCAAATGGTTATCATCGCGAGACAAACGAGAGCTAGCATGATAGGAGTGCTTGAAATGGAATACATCCGCACCGCAGAAGCGAAAGGGTGCTCTCGTTATAATGTCCTAAGTAAACACGCGCTTAAAAATACCTTTCCCACCACTCTTACCGTAGCGGGATTTGGGTTTCCTCGCATATTTGCCGGTTCGGTTGCGATAGAGGTTGCGTTCAATTTACAGGGGCTTGGGCAACTTTTCTACTATGCTGTTAACCAGTTAGATTATACGGTAATGATAGCCATCGTTTACATGTGTGCGATTATTGTAATTATCTTTAACTTGCTTATTGATGTTCTCTACGGCGTCGTGGACCCTAGGATTAAGTATAGGTAAGTAGCTTAGAATTTCATTTGATTTTAATTCAAAGTAGTGTTCGATTTATAAAGCAAGAGAAAACGGTTTTTAAAGCAACCTAACATTTTAAAACTTTGAGGGTTACACTATATATATAATTAAAGAACCTCTATCTTACATAATTTACAGCTACGAGTTTCAAACACTTACCATTTTGATTAATTATGACTAAGAGAAGAAGTTATAATCTATTACAATATATACTGCGAAGGGTGATCTACTCCTTTGTTATGATACTTCTCCTTGTGACTTTCATATTTTGGCTTACAAGGATGCTACCGGGAGATCCCGTCTTGTATCGTTTGCCAATGATATACACGCAAGAAGAATATGATAGAATGGCGGCAAAGCTGGGTTTAGATAAATCGGTCTTTATACAATACATTCTCTTTATTCGAGACATGTTCTTAGGGAACTGGGGAAGAAGTTACACATTAGTCCACGAAGGGTATGTGTGGGACATAATTATGCAGAGATTACCCAGAACAGTAGAAATTATGGTATTAAGTATGAGTATCGCGATTTTTATCGGGATTAAGCTAGGTACGGTGGCGAGTAAGAACAGAGGACGCTTGAAAGATAAAAGCATAAGATTTTTCATGTACATATTTCTTGCAATTCCCTCGTTTCTCATCGCAAGTTATTTAATAGACATAATTTTGAATTCAGGAGTAAAAATTCTCCCATATAACGGATACAAATCAAAGTGGATCACGAACCCCCTCTTATCACTGGTAGTCGGATTATAGACTGTATCCTGAGTTTCAACTTTTATATGCTTGTAGATTACCTCTGGCATCTCCTTTTACCAATCGGTTCGATGATATTTTATCAAATTGTAGTTATTGCAAGGCAAACTCGTGCTTCGATGATCGATGTTATTCAAGAGGACTATATTCGTACTGCTATTGCGAAGGGTGTGGATCGGAAAACGCTTTTCAATAAACACGTGTTAAGAAACGCGTTACCCACTACCATTACCGTTTCTGGAATGGCGTTTCCAGTGTTTTTTGCAGGAAACATCGCAATCGAGGAGGCGTACAACCTTGCAGGGCTAGGTCAACTTTTCCTACACGCATTAAGGGGAATAGATTACCCTTTAATAATAGCCATCGTTTACGCTTGTGGTGTGATCGTCATTATTTTCAATTTAATTGTTGACATTCTCTATGGTATCGTGGATCCTAGAGTAAGATATGTATAAGTTTAAATCTAATAATACAGAATAGTTTACCAAAATGGATAGTCATAGATTTGTTATAGGTAAATACATTCTCAAGAGAATCATCTTTTCAGTTTTTATGGTGTTCGGAGTCATTACCTTTGCGTTCTTTTTAACTCGAAAGTTGCTTACGCAAAAGAATTAGATGACAAAATGTTACCAGAAAACAGGCCTTGAAAAATTCGTTATTGCCTACTTTAACAGTGACGGGTATGGCATTTCCCACAATCTTCGCTGGAAATATAGCAATCGAGGAGGCATTTAACCTGATCGGTATTAGGCAGCTTTTTTCTCACTCTTTAAGGGTGAGCGATTATCCATTGATGATAGCATCTGTTTACGTGTGTTCACTGGTAGTTATCGTTTTCAATCTCATCATAGATATCTTATATGTCATCGTTGACTCACGTATTCATTATAGAGGACTAGAACTTCCCCTATATATTGTCTTTTTTATTAATATAAAGCTCATAATTTGCCTTATAAATAAGCATTAAAGTTTTATTAAGCAGAATAAAAGCTAAAGAAGAAATCAATAAGTTTAAAAAGATCTGGTCTATCTTACATCTACAATAAATTAAATTCGTTTTTTATTCCAATAAATTCTAAGAATTAAAGGGGGAAATCAGTTTGCCTTATTATAATAATGATGGAATTAGAATCTATTATGAGGTTGAAGGAGAGGGTCCACCAGTGATATTAATTCATGGGTTTGCCTTAAATATGGACACCAATTGGAAATCACCAAAATGGGTAAAACATTTGAAGGATAGTTATAAATTAATTCTCTTTGATTGTAGGGGTCATGGAAAAAGTGATAAACCTTATCTCGAGAGTGACTATGGACAGAAAATGAACAACGATGTAGTTAAACTTATGAATTATCTATCTATTGAAAAAGCTAATTTTTTTGGTTACTCCAATGGTGCTATGATTATATTTGAATTATTATTAAGTAAACCTGAGATTTTTATTTCGGCTATTCTTGGAGGTTTTGTTCTACCTTTGATAAATAATGAAGAAGAAAGAGTAAAATATACTGAATTAAATAAAAAAGTAGTCGAATCGTTCAAAGCAGAAAGTTCTGAACAAATAAATGACCCTTCTTATCGTTTATATCGCCAGATTACAGAAAAAAGTGGAAATGATCTGATTGCTTTAGCTGCTGTAGTATCTGGAAATATAAAAAGATTATATAACCCTATAACTTCACTTACAGAGATGAAAAAAGCCCTTAAAAAGATTAAAATCCCTGTTATGACAGTTTTAGGTTCAAATGATATATCTCCCGGCGATAAGACTTTAGCAGCACAATTAATTCCTAATGCATGCCATTTCCAAATTCAAGGAAAGGATCATTTAACAGTTGTACATGACCCAAAGTTTCATATGATTGTTAAGGCATATCTAAATTTTATTAATCAATAATTTAGATTCTTTATAATTAAAGTAAAATATATTTTAATAGTGATAATGAATAATACAGATAAACTTAATCTCAATTTATGATTAATATTCCGTTCTGGCTATGATCTCGTCTTGAGCGTTTTTAGAAAGCTCCGTAAATAGTACCGAATATCCTGCGATTCTTACAACTAATCCTCTGTGCTGTTCCGGATATAATTGGGCGTCGCATAAAGTCTCTTTCCCTACCACATTGAATTGTATTTGAAACCCTCCGTCTTGTTCAAAAAACGATTGAATTAATGGCGTAAAGTTCTCTTCTTTAATTGTATTTGGGTGGAACGCTAAAATTAATGAGTTTCCATTTGTCATAACTCCGTGGTTTAACTTTCTTACGGAATTTAGGATCGCAGTAGGCCCTTTTTTATCCCTTCCGTGCGTAGGGCACAACCCGTTAGAAAGGGGACTGCGAGATTTTCTTCCGTCTGCTGAAGCACCGGTAAAAGAACCAAACGCCAAGTGAAGGGAGGTAGAGTAGATACCGGGATTGTACTTACCCCCTCTATAATTAGTGTACTTCGAGATCTCTTCGCAGTAAAAATCTGCAACCTCTACTGCGATCTGGTCTACATAATCGTCGTCGTTTCCAAATTTTGGAACTTTGTTGATAAATAATTGCCTCCACTCTTCCCCCTTTTTTCCAAGATAGTTTCCGCGGTAATTTTTTCCTAATAGAGATCTCAGATCTTCCAACGAAATTAGGTTTTCCTCAAACGCTAGCTTCTTAATCACCGCAAAGCTGTCGGCAACCGTAGCTAATCCTACCAATTGAGGACCTGTAAAATCGTAAATAGCTCCACCCTCTGTGATGTCCAATCCTCGCTCAATACAATCCAAGGTCGTACCCGATAAGAAGGGATGCGGAGTAAGAGTTGCAATCGTATTGTCGAGGTAACGCATACACTCGACCATTTTTTCGATGAAATAACTCGTATTTTCTCTAAACCTGTTCCATAAATCTGCGAACGAATTGATATAGTCGTCATAAATCAATCCGATTGGTCTTCTCAAAAACGTGTCCGTACCGTTATTGAGAGCTAACTCCAAGCACTTAGCAATGTTAAACTGATTGGCGTTGGTAGATCCAAACGACTTAAACGGGTGTTGAGGTTCCACGCATCCAATAGGAGCGTATTCTCGAGCGTCTTCCAACGAAAACCCTCGATTAACAAGAGCGGGAATCATTACATCGTCGTTGAACAGCGCGATACTAGCTCCCATTCTAATCGCTTCGTAAGCTTTACTTAATAATTGAGGAGGAGAGTTACGATGCACGCGAATCGAAAATGTCGGTTGTACAGTTTTGAGATTAGCATATGCTTCCAACATGATATACGACAATTCGTTGGTTGCATCGACACCTTGGCTATTAACCCCTCCAATTGTCAGATTCTCAGCAATAGGAGGGCCCTCAGCGGCGTTCACCCCTAAGTAAAAGATATAATTCCATAGAGTACACAATTTTAAGTAAAAATGCGAGAGTAAATAGATAACTTCGTTTTTACTGATTTTTCCCTCTTGCAAGTCGTTTTTGTAGTATTTAATGAGTAGCTGGTCTAAGCGACCAACACTGATAGCGTAACCTCCGTCTTCAATTCCACATATTACTTGATTGAAAAAGACAATCTGCAACGCTTCTTTAAAAGATTTTGGGGGGAATTCAGATATGTTTTTACAGATTTCGGATATTTCCACTAATTCGGTTTTCCTTGTATCAGATAAATCTGAGTTGGATAATTTTATAGCTAACTTAGAGTATCGTTTGATGAAGTTTTTTGCTGCCTCGTAAAGAATCACCACGGACTGAAGAAACTCCTTTTTTCTATGATCTTTGTTATATATAGACAAGTTCTCCTTTGCTTTCTGAATAATCCCATTAATACCGTGTTCAAGTAAAACTTCATGGCCAGGGAAGAAATGACCAACACCATTTGTCATCTCAGTCTCAACGGTAAACAATAGGGTGTCCTTGACCTTACGCGTATCTTCAGGCAAGCTTGATATAAACATCTCTTTAACTGTAGCTCGTTCGCTTTTCCAATACGGAATTATCTTTTCCTTTAAGAGCGTTTTATCTTCATCTGATATGAATAATTTTTGCGCTTCTCTATTTTCATAAGTATCTACATCTTGCTCAATTATGTCAACCCTCACTTCCGGGAATAGTGGTGTTCCCACTATCTTAGAGCATCGATTTCCTACAATGTATTCGTTATCCCAAATTTTTATTTCCATTTTATTTAGGATATATGCGATTGAATTAGCGTATTTGAGAGACTCGTTCTCACCATGCGAATTTTTATAATAATCTGTTATGAGTTTTGCGCGGTCTATACACACTTCGTGAGGTTGCGTAGTTATTAACTCCTTGTAGGTGTTAATTTGTTTAGAAAATTCTCCTTGATAAGTTGCACTCTTTTGCATTTGAATCAAATCAATAAATTAAGTAAGATATAATTGATTTTACATTTATTAAAAGTTTAACTGGAGGAGATTGCTAAGGAAGAGGTATATAAAAACACAAGAATTAAGAAAAAAAAAAAAGTAATTATAATGTTAATTAATTTGGGAATTAGATAACCTTAAATTGGTAATCTGTGAATCCAAGTTCCATTGTAGTACTTATTATAACAATGGTATCCTTCCATTTCTTGTCAAACATCACGGATAATCCGAAATTGTTAAAGTCAAAGATATACATTTCTCTAACTATATACATCTCTCTATCGTGAGGTAATTTAAGGACATCCACAATGGTGACTTGAAATTCAGCTGGTGGATAAGTTGGAGTTAACGTTAAATCAACGCCGCTAACGGTCGCACTCGCAATGTACCAACCTTCGTATACGGTATACCAGTCGGTAACATATCTGAAGGCAACTTTAACATTTTGTCCAGCGTAGACAGAAAGATTGAAATTTAAGGTAAGGAAGCCTCCGCTATATCCTGTTAATCCTGGAAGGTTAGCAACAACATCAGGATGAGCGTTAGGATCGTAATCCCATGTTGTGTATTCATTTTCTAAAGATGTCCAACTATTTCCATCGTCTGTGGAAACTTGGACGAATCCAAAGTCCCAATAATCCTCAATGTCCCAGTATGTGTAGATTTCTAACCATGGATCGGCTGGGTCTACGTAAGCATCACCTATAAGAAGAGAATTTAACAGGTTAGCTGCACCAGAATACCATCCGTATTCGGTCATTTGCCAACCATAGATCGATTCTTCATCGCCATCAAATAAAAGCAGATTTACTCCACTTAAATCGGTGAAATCTAGATAATCGGAGCCATATGGTCCCAACATAGACACACCCGTATCATAACCAAGGATCGTGTGCGTTGTACCTAGAGATACGCCTGGAGTCCATGGGAATTCATGACCAGCAACTTCCATTACATTTAAAGTTTCTCCCGCGTCAGCAAGATCTATAGATTTATAGTTGTATTTCCCATGTCCTGGTTTATCTGAG
>JAHPYY010000077.1 GCA_019058515.1 Promethearchaeota archaeon | reverse complement strand
GAATAACAGAATTATTAGAGAAGAAATTTGGAGAGGAATAATTTTGCCAACAGTACAATTTAAGAATTACAAGAAAACTGAACCAAAGATAACAGTTGAATCAGAAAAATTAGATTCTGAGGATATAATTGAACCAGAAGTTATACCAGCTATTACCAAGGAAACTCCAAAAGTATCTCATCGAGAAACGCAAATTAAGAGAGAAACAACACCTAAAAAGTTAGATATTAATGCTGAAAAGATTCTGAAAGAACTTAAAGAGATTAAATCGCTAATTCTGGTATTAATGCAATCGGATTCTTTAGAAACAGGAAAAATCTTAAATGAAGAGAATCTAATCGCATATTTCAGAAAAGTTAGGTACTCCAAACCTTACGAAGTTAAGCGTGTGTTTGAAAATAGTTCAGCTAAGGAAATTTCTGACTTAATGAAGGATTTAAGAAAAAAAGGTATCCTGAGTATAAACAAAAATGGTTGGTATTGGTTATCTAAAAGAAATTAAGGGGAAACCCTTAAATCTTAGGTGGCGTGAAGAATGGGATAGGGGAGGGTTTTGTTCACAAACTCTTCTCTCCCTTACCCGATAGGGTATAAAATCATGAAATTTCTTTTAAAGCAGAAGCTTAGAATAAAACGAGAAGAACCATTTGTTTATTTGTATCCTAATTCTTGTTCTGCTTCTTTTGTTAGAATTGCTAAAAAACTAGACTTAATCTTCGATACTGAGCAGAAGAAATTCAAGAATCATCTTCAGGTAGAAAGATATACAATTTTGGAAAATGACTATAAACAAATTTTCAAACTCTTCAGGGGAAAAATTGAAGATCAAAGATCCCAATTTTACGCTAGGCCATTCTTGGAACAACTGATTTTAATATTAGAATATATTTTTAAACGGAACCATAGAGCAAAGGAAGTTAGAACATATTCAGCATCTATAAAAGCTTATGACGATAAACAAGAGTTTTTAAGAATGGCTTTAGATATTGCTAAAAACATAACTTATCGCAATTTTTTTTATGGGTATCAACAGGATCTGGATCAAGCAATTCACAAATATATCTATTATTTTCAAATAGATGATAAACAGGTTTCCTTTCATAGCCAAATCTATTATAGTGATTGTCCTAAGTTTTCTGGAAGTTGGAACGGTTATATAAATAAGAGTTTCCCATTCAATCTCACAGAAATTAAGACAATTCAAAAACGATTAAATTAACGAGAATTTTTGAAAATCTATGGTTGAGATCAACAAAGTTTATCTTGGTGATAATTTAGAGTTTTTACACTCTATTGAAAGTGAGCTTTTAGACTTAGTTTACATAGATCCCCCTTTTTTTACAGAAGAAGACTTTAAAGAATTCTCAGATCAATGGGATGGATCCATTGAAAACTATCTCAATTTTATGAAACCAAGAATTAAAGAAATACATAGGACATCAAAACAATCTGGAAGCGTCTATCTTCATTGTGATTATCACGCTTCGCATTATCTTAAGATTTTATGTGATATGATTTTTGGATATAATAATTTCGTTAATGAAATTATATGGAAACGTGCTCATCCTAAATCAACTTCAAGGAAATACCCTTGTGAACATGATATAATACTTTATTATGCTAAAAACTTAGATTCCTTAACTTTCAATCCACAATTTAAGAAGAATTCTAAATCTACGATAAAACGATACAATAAAGAAGATGAGAAGGGTAGATACATGGAAGCAACCTTAACAGCACCTAATTCTAAAAATATATGGGATTTTGGTTTGAACGAAAATCGGCCTAGAATTGGGAGAGGATATGCATGGACTAAAGAGAGAATTGAGAAGGGGATTCAAGGTGGAACTATTTTTTTGAGTTCAAAAGGTAATTTGGTAAGAAAGATTTACCTAAAAGATTCAAAAGGGAGTCAAATTGGTACAATTTGGAACGATATTTCTCATATTCATTCAAAAAATAACGAGATCGATTATCCCACGCGAAAACCAGAAAAATTACTTGAAAGGATAATTTTAAGTTCGTCTAATCCTGGTGACTTGGTTGGAGACTTTTTTTGTGGATCTGGAACCACGCTAAAAATCGCTAAAAAATTAGGGAGACGCTATATAGGATGTGATAATAATCCTAAAGCGATTGAAATCACTAAAAAGCGTTTAAACTCGGTTAGTAATCTTACTACTTTTTTATTTTAGAGAGAAAATAACTAAACTAATGACTAACGCTTTAATTGATTAGTATTTAAGAAACATCTCTAAGAGTATTTACTCTATTGTAGGCTCTTTCACAGAACTTTAATACATAAGTTAAATCATTTTCTTCGACTATAGTATCAAGATAATAATCTGCTTTTACTCTTTTTCTTTTAATATTATCAAGATAAGCTCCAAGAATTAGATCTATATCCTTAATTCTTGAAATTACATTCTCATGATACTTTTTTATTTCTTCATCGCTATAGAGAAATATGTGATAACTTATCCTTAAAAAATGCATTATACCATAGTATATGCGATTTATAGCAGTTCTTATCCTTGCTTCAGAATCATAATTTACATCTTCAGCAATTTTTTTACCTATATCGATGAATCTACGAGGATCAAATTCACTCATATAAGTTTATCAAAGAGAAATTTTGTTTTTTTAAATTGATTCTTAATTGGTTCAAAATATCGAGTATTAATGAATCGTTTTCTAAAATAGAGTTCTTGAATCTCAATAAAAATCTCTAAAATATCTAAAATTTCATCATAATCCCTATTAGGTAGATAAATTTCGATTTTAGGATAATAGTTCTCCATTTCTCCTGGATCAGGTTCATATTTACACTTACCTTCCACTCCCGAAAATCCTTTTCGCCTAAAGAATAGTAGTAAAAATCTTTTAAGGAAAGAGAAATAAATACTGTAGAAATCATTATTAGACAAAAAAATTTCGAAATTTTGACTAATAGTAAAGATTTCAGCAAATTGCATGTTCACATGTAATCTTAAATACGCTTCTAAACACATTTTAACTATCTCTGGAGGGTAATTAGAAATATCCAATTGTTGCAAGTTAAGATCTTCTTGCATTCTTAAGACCTCATCGAATGAATAATAAGGTTTTTCAATAAAAGATCTTAAAAGCTTTTTCAAAATTTTGCTTTCTTCTATATTAGTAAAGAAATTAATAAAAGCAAAGCAACCTCTATAAAAACAATTTTCAGGTTTTATCATAAGAAATCTCTTCTAGTTATATATTTTCTTCTATAACCAAAACCTTCAATTTGATATTGAATTTTTTCTGCAAAATAGATAGACTCAACCATCATTGTAAGAATTCGGTTTCTATCTTCAAGATTTATATCTTCAAATTTAGAATTTAAATAACCCATTAATTTTTCTACATTCTCCAATACTATATTTAAATCCTTTTCTTCTATTTTTTTGCGATGTTTTTCTACATCCATAAAGGAGTTTATGAATATATCTGCATGTTCACTGCAAATAGTTACAAGTAATTTGTTATTAACATTGATACCATATTCAGTTAACTCCATGAACTTAGAACCTGCAAGAAAATATCTTTTTTTATTCAAAGACGCCTTAATTTGTTTTATTAATTCAGAAATATAAATATCAGACATGTCCTATCATTTCAAGTTTTTTTTATAAAATATATAAAAAGTAACAATAAATATATAGAATTTCAATAACTTACCAATTGTATTTATCTTAACTAAGTTATTTAAAAATTTCGTATTAAATAAAAAAATAAAACTACCACATCTTAGTATATAATTATCTTAATTTGAAATAGTGATTAAGTTACGTTTGTAACCTTACTACTCTTTTATTTTAGAAAGAAAAAATTATAAAGGTAAATCGCTGTTATAACATTTAAGGTGCTTTGTGTCTACGAGAGCAGTATATTCATTTATTAATGTTGAATTGCCAAGCGCTATTCCTGCGATTCTACCTATTTTATGAATTAACCTCAATATATAAGCGATATATGTATTTATCTAGTTTATCTTCATTGCGATGAGCCTGATATTTAACACCGAGTTAATTAATCCTGGTTTTGTGCTTTTCTTCCTAAAAATTGCTATTTTTTACGAGAAATGAAATATCCCCTCGGAGGAGTTTCAATATTCCAAAAGTGAATCAACTTTTTTAGCATATAGTATGAAATATTAAGCTTAATTGGAATCTCATATTTTGGGAATTGCCATATTAAATCAATGAGATCTTCTTTATTGAATGGTAATTTACTTACTAGACTCTTGAGTCTTATTTTATGATATTCTTTTAAGTCTGTTATTAATTTAATTCTCTTTCTGTTCAAGCTTTTATTGTAATTACTTAACATTTCATTGAATAATTCTGCCCCTAATGATAACGCATAACAATATAAATTTAATCCATCCCCTCTTTCTCTAATATCAGTCTGAATATTATATGTGATAGAGAATAACTCCTTGATTTGCTTTAAAAATCTTATATTTCCAGAAAATACTCTAGAAGTACCTGCCTCTCCATCACCATCAAAATAACCAAGAAGGAAGGCTAAGTATAATTCACGACTTGAAAGATTTGGTAATTGAAGTATTTTAGATTTTCGATGTAGAACTCCATGATTCATTAGATCGTTTGCCATTTCTTGATTACGAAAAGTAATACCATAGGAATCCCGGTTTTTATCGTAATAAATCTGCTTTATATTAAGCCCTAATGTTCTAGTAAATCTATAAATCAAAATACGATCTTTTCGACTTTGACATAATTTTATTCTTTTTCCTCTTTTATTATTTCTTTGTTTATTTGTTTCTTCGATTAATGCTCCATCTGCATAAATAAAACCAAGCCAATATGCTTTTTCTTTTGCATTTATTACTCTAAAATAATTACTTTTAAAAAATGGGTGGAAATGTTTGGATCTCTTCTTTGACATGTTATAATCCTTGTAACTTTTTACATATTCCTCATATTGCTTGATAAGTTTTGAGAGATCTTCATTGATCGATTTTTCGAATAGGTTTAGAATTCTAGATTTAAGTCTAAAAAAATCTTTGTATTTAAAATTCTCAAGCTGACCCTTTTTTATTCGATAATATTTAGTAGTAATATATCTTTCGTTGAAACCCAATATTGTCGATAAATCTTTATCAGTTATTTCATATCCATAAAAGTTTTGAAGTTCATCTCGTATTGCCTCTAAAAGCATATATATCGGATTCTTTGAAATAAATTTGGTTACCATATGAATCTTATTCCAAGCTATGTTTTTAATCAATCTTCTTAAGATAAAATAACGAATCTAAGCTTTAAAAAGTAAAATGGGCTTCTAGTTTTTCCAAATTTCAATATTTTAATAAAACTTTATTACTTCCTTAATTTATAATGATAATTGAGTTTCTAATGATTGGAAACGAGATTCTTATCGGAAAAACGCAAGATACTAATTCGAATTGGTTAGCAAAGAGAGTTACTAAATATGGGCATAAATTGCGAATGATTACAATCGTAGGTGATAACTTAGAGGATATTTCAAATACTTTACGAAATATTCTTAGTAGAAAACCAGATATTATAATTACATCGGGCGGATTAATTAGAGAATTATAAATTCTTTAAGTCTATGGTCCCACATTCGACGATATGACTTTAAAGGGAATTGCCGAAGGACTAAAAACAGAAATTTCACTTAACCAACACGCTTATAATATGATACAGAAATCGTACGAAAATGCGTACGAAAGGGGCTTATTGAAGCTTCAAGGCATGACAAAGGAGCGTAAAAAAATGGCTTATTTACCCGCGGGAGCCAAACCCTTACCAAACATTAGAGGAACTGCTCCTGGTGTTCACATTGTCAAAGAAAGCACACAGATTTTTATTCTACCAGGAGTTCCAATGGAAATGAAGGCAATGTTTAATTCCAGTATCCTTCCGATTTTAAAGAGGGAGAAAAGGAAATATGTAGAAAAGGGATTCTATTTCAGCGGGATTGGAGAAAGTCAAATCGCTCCCTATATAACCAAGCTCGAAAAAGAACATCCGAAACTATGGATTAAGACGCATCCAAAGGTTGGATTGAGCGTACAAGTAGAGGTAAGCGTTACTTGTTTTGATCACGAAGATTGTCAAAGTATGGTAAATAGCGTTCTAAAGAAAATAGAAGAAATAGTAATTAAGTTAAATGGAAAAATTGTTAAGAATTAACAGATCTAGTTTTTAATTCTTCCACGAAGAATGATGCAACATCTTCAGCGTAAGTTTCGGGACCAAACCCAGCGTCGAATCCCAATTCTTTCGCAAGCTCGTGAGATATTCTAGCTCCTCCACATATTAAAATAACTTTATCTCTAATGCCTTCCGCTTCTAGCAAATCAACGAGGTTTGTTAAATTACTTATGTGAACATTTTTTTGAGTAACCGTTTGAGAGACTAATATGATGTCTGCTTTTAGCTCTATTGCTTTTTTAACGAATATTTCGTTAGGAACTTGCGACCCTAAGTTATGGCACTCCATCGTATCGTATGTTTCTAGTCTGTAATGTCCAGCAAATCCTTTTTTATTCAAAATAGCATCGATTCCCACCGTATGGGCGTCTGTACCTGTGGAAGCACCTAAAACGACGAGTTTTCTATTAAAATTGTTTTCAATTTCGCTATTTATCTCGTCTTTAGTTAAAGATTTGACTTTTGGCTCATCAACAACTAAACTGGTGAAATCAACTGTTAGCTTAAGGTTACCATAAATAATAAAGAATGTAAATCCTGGCGTTAATTCAGATTGGTAAACTATTTCAGGGTTTTCAATATTCATCTTTTTTACCAAATCTTTTGCTGCTTTAGTAGCTTTTCGATCGCTTTTCACTGGCAATGTAAAGCTTACTTGGATTTTTCCATCATTCATCGAATCTCCGTATGTCTTTAACTTAGAATAATCTAAACTTTTATTGATTTTTTTTTCATCGGTTGAATATAATCCTCCCATAATCTACTCCTCTAAATTTAATTTAGTTTTCAATATATTCAATAACGGATTATAGTAGTCATTATGTTTTGCAAATACACCTTCTAAACCCTTACCTGCGTTTTTACTTCTTTTAATACCCGCAAAAATTCCCTCTTCAATGGTAGGAAACAAACCGATTTCCTCAATTTTGTGCAAGAGATCAGTTGATTGTTGGAGTATTTCTCGAGCTCTTGTTTGTATAATCCCGTCTTTTTTGAAACTTATTTCTTCTCCTAAATCCTTCATGTTATTGAAGATATATTTTGCATTTTCTATTGATAACGCCCTATCAGACATGAACGGGGTGTGTATTCCTTCAGTCAACATTCCTAATAGGTGAATTCGCTGATTAGTCAAGATCGTCACCACGTTAAATAAGGCATCCTGAATGTGCCCCTTGAAAATGTTTCCGGTCATAAATTTCGTAGGAGGCATATACTTTAAAGGAGCGTCAGGAAATATTTCTCGAGCCATTTGCGCTTGAGCAAGTTCGTATAAGAATCCATTTTCAAGCTCAGGATCCATTTCAAACGCGTGTCCCAATCCCATTTGTTCAACTTTTAATCCCGAAAGAAATGCAAACTGTTCATTTATAAATTGAGATGCTAGAACTGTATGAGCATTTTCAAACGCGTTAGCAGTGGTAAGATAATTATCTTCTCCCGTGTTTATTATAATGCCTGCAAAAGCATTAATCATTCTTGAAAAGAATTGGTCAATAATGGTTCTCTGCATGTTTATATCTCTAAATAATATTCCGTACAGCGCATCGTTTAACATTACATCAAGTCGCTCAAACGCTCCCATAACCGCGATTTCAGGCATACATAACCCTGAACAGTAATTTGTTAACCTTATATATCGACCATGTTCATCGCTAATTTCGTCTAAAGCTTCTCTCATGAGTCTAAAATTTTCTTGAGTCGCGTAAGTTCCACCAAATCCTTCCGTAGTTGCTCCGTAGGGAACAAAATCTAAAAGGCTTTGACCCGTAGATCTAATTACCGCAATTATATCTGCCCCTTGCCTTGCTGCAGCTTGTGCTTGTACAATATCTTCGTAAATGTTTCCAGTAGCAACAATAATGTATAAAAACGGTCCTTCTTTCTCTCCGAAGAGCCTAATTAGCTCTTCTCTTTTCCTCTTATTTGAGCTAATCTTTTCTATAGTGGAAGTTACATAAGGTTGAACTCGCTCGCCGATCTTTTCTTTTGCTTCTAATGGATAGTCATTAAAGTTAAAATCACTAGTTGCTATTTTTTCAGCGATTTTCTGGGGACTAAATTCTGTGAATATCATAGCATTGCCAATATATGTAGCGATACCCTTAGTCAAATCTTCTCTACTTACGCTATCCACTACAATATTAGGAAGAGGAACATCGAACTCGTCAACACCATCTATCCCTAATAATCTACAGACCGAACGCTCGATAGTGGTAGAGGAATATTTCTCTACATGAGCTTGCGTGTTCTTACATATATTTTTAGCTATATTGCGAGCTTCTGAAACCAAATTAAAGTCTAAGTTTAGTTTACTTAAAATAATCAATTCACCAATCTCTGTCTGATTTTGTTTTTATTTTTAACCAAGATTATAAATAGGTAATTCAATCTTTTTTTTTAACATATCCATAAATAGCTGCTTTTCGAATGCGTACCCATAAGGAGAGGTTGGATTAATTGTGAGGGCGATTAACTTGATAGGATTTATCACCCTCAAATTGCCTTCTTTTGAATTGAACTTATGAAATACGCGAGGTGACAAAAACAATTTAGTAGCGTCCTCGACTAAAAATATAATTGATTTAAGTGTGCTTAAATGGTTCATTATATTTTCTAGGAAGAGATCTGTAATGACTCCGTTTATTACGACATGTGTAATGTTTTCTTGAATGTGCTTTAAAACCTCATTTGCTCCTCCTAATGAAGTTTTTAAGTCGAGTAGTTTAAAAGTCCCGTTTCCGTAAATAACGCCTACTTTACCTGTTTTTACAATGGTATTTGCAACTCCTAATATTTGAGGACTAACTTCTGGTTTTAATGTCAAAATTCTTACCGTGTGAGTGGTAAGATCTACTACCTTTTGAAGAGTTGGCGAAACGGAAGCGCCCGTCGATAATATAGTAGCTTCTGAAATCTTAGGCGTAGCATACGCTTTTCTATCGAAAGCACCATCAATGAGAACCAAATCACACTTTTTATTTAAAAGCGTCTTGCACACAGCTTGTAGTTGTTTGTTAATAGATGGCCCGGCTAATTCAATAAATATATCTTTTACTACTTTTAGGAGCAAGATCCTTCCCATTGGGGTGTTATAATTGGTTTCTTCTATAATCTCAAAGTTATCCTTAAAATTCAGAAAAATCTGCTCCGCTGTGGCAATGAAAATTCCTTTGGTCACAAAAATCTTGGGTTTTGGTAATTTCGTTAATACATCGTATGATTCTCCGTCGCGACCAATAGAAGTTAATCCTAAAGTTAACTGGCTTTTTAAACGATTAATGAGGAAATTAAGAGTGGTTGTTTTACTTACATTCTTAGCAAGACCAATTATAGAAACGATTCGGTATTTTTGAACTTCATTAAGAAAGGATTTTATATGATCCATAATCTAAATAACTTTTCAAAACTGAATTTCAAATTAGTTTATTTTTTAATTAATGTAAATCAACGACCAAGAACTAACCTATTAACAGAATTTAAACACCGAATTTATGGTCATTTATATTTATCTGTTATAATCTTATTAATTATTAAATTATCTTTTCCTTTTTATTTTCTTAGAAACTTAAATATTATAATAAAAATAATAGCTAATGTTCTAATATTTGTATTAATTTTCTCGTTCAAAAGAGGATATCAATAAAAACATTAGCTATTTAAATAGAATTAAAAGAATCTACTCTTAATTTAGAGGAATTTATAAATTATTAAATCTAGCATAAAATCGAGATAATCCCTAATGAAAGTTCTATTCTTAAAAAATTTAAAATCATTTAAACTAACAAAATTTCCCTTAATTCCAATAATAAGAAAAAAAAATTTTTTTATTGATAATTCTAATTTTAGTTATTCCTTTTATGTCTCATCCCAATGATAATTATACTTATCCCTATGATTAAAATCAATGGAATTAACAAATTAATTCCAATAGTTTCAGAATTTGGAGATATAGGATCTTTTACAGCTTCCATGTTTTTCCAGAGAAGATCAATGTAACTCTCACTTTCAAGTTCTCCAACGAAATTTCCCCAGATAGCATACTTAGCACCAATTTCAGTGGCAATATCCTTTCCCACATCTGTACCGGAAGGAAGATTCATAACTACAAGAGAGCAACCATTTTCTTTTGCAGTAGCAACTATGGATTCAATTTCTTGAATTCCACAGGTCTCATCAGAACCAAATGTTGTTATTACTTTTAAACCAAGCCAATTAGCAAACATTGCTTGAAATTCCATTACAACGGTATTAGCACCATAGTAAGAGGAAGAAGCAAAATTTTCTTTAATTAAAGTAGCATTACCATCAATCCAAGCACAGTTATCATTTAAATTTTTATTAAAAATAGAACTCTTTTCAGGATAAATCTCAGTAAGCTTTTCAGTAATCGCTGTAAGATATTCTTTGGCTTTTTCGGGAGGTAACCATGGTCCAGAGACTAAATCACCAATCATAATTAATTGAGCACTTGGATTATTTTCATTTCTAAGGGTTTCAAACCATTCTCCTTCAAATCCATGATAAAAAATTATATCCGCTTCAGCAATTAGAGCTGCATCTTCTGGTTGGACATCATAATGAGCGGGACAGGTGCCAAAGTCAATAATAGGATTAATTTCTTGTCCCGTAATAGTCTCGACGAAGTCTGCCAAAATACCCGAAGTCGCTGCGATTTTGAGTTCAGTATCATTAGCGTTTTGCTTAAGCTCATTGTGACCAAAAGCAACTGATATTTGGGAATACCCTGCTAAAAATAAAAATCCTATAATTACTATATATAGATATTTTCTAGACATTTTTTACTCTAAAATTTTTTAGTAATACTTTCTTAGAAGAAAGTATGATAATCTTATATTAAAATCAAAAAATACATCATTTTATTTAAGAGTAATACTTTTTTAGAATATAGTATGAAAAACGAAAATAAGCTTAATTTAAACGCTTTAGAGGATTTTCACGGTCACTTAGGACCTTATCTTGTTGCTGGAGCTAGAATGGGGTTGATAGCTAACAAGATTCTATCATCAAACAAACTTGAGAAAACTTGTATTGTAAGATGTTCAAATCCACCTATGTCATGTATTATTGATGGTATCCAATTTACATCGGGATGCACTTATGGAACTGGTAGAATTGTAGCAACAAATGAGGAAATACTCGAAGCTATTTTTATACTCGAGGATCGAGAATTAAGAATCAGATTGAAAGAGTGTTTCCAATTTCAGGGAGAAGATCTCCTTAGCTTAGAAAAGTATGTTTATGATTTTTTAAAAATTTCCGATTTCGATGCTTTTGAGATTAATAGCAATTTTCCTATGCCAAATTATGAGTCAAAAAAAGAATAAAAAAACTCCATAAAATCGAATGTATAAAGAAAATATATTTAATCAATTCGCAGATTTCTTTACTTCCACGAGAGGAAGTGATCTAAGAAAAAAAGATGAGATAGTAATATCGTTGAAAGATGTTGATACTGTTTACGAGGGAGAACGTTTTTCCGCTTTATATGATGTTAACCTTGATATTCACCGTGGGGAATATGTTTTTATTGTCGGTCCGAACGGATCGGGTAAGACAACCCTATTAGAAACAATATTGGGGCTTTTGAAAGTAAAAGTTGGACAAATTAAAGTCTTTAATTCCCCTTTAAAAAAAGCTCGTAATGAGATTTGCCGAAAAATTGGATATGTTCTTCAGAATTTTGAAATAGATCCCAACTTACCTTTTATTTTAAAAGATATAGCAATGATCGGAAGAGTTGCTATACACGGAGCAGGTCGACCTCCAAAAGCTCAAGATTGGGCTGCAGTTAAATTGTGTTTAAAATTATTAGACTTAGAAACTCTTATAGAACGTCCTATAGGTAAACTTTCAGGAGGACAACAGCAAAAAGCTCTTATCGCACAAGCTCTATGTAAATATCCTGAAATTTTACTACTTGATGAACCATTCTCGAATTTAGATTTAGATGCTCAAGATGAAATGTTTAAATTGTTAAAGTTCATGAAAGAACTTGGGGTAACAATTTTAATAGTATCTCATGCTATGCAAATCCCATCAGAAGCAGATCGGATAATAATGATAAATAAAGGGCACATCATTGTTAACGATACTCCTGAAAATGCGTTTCAAAATTCCCTATTTGAAAAATATATGTTAATGGAAAAAGCTGTTGAAAATTGTAATAGAATAAAAATTGGAGTATAATATCTTATGATATTTTTCATAATTTTACCAAGTCAAATAGTAATTAAAGTGATGTTAGGTGCTATTATCGCGTCAATAGCACTTTCGCTTGTTGGAACATTAATAGTACAACTTAAAATAACAAACATTGGTTATTCAATGTCTCATGCCGCTTTTGCAGGTGCTTCTTTTGGAATTTGGATAAATGCCTATTTCCTTTCAAGTTTTGATGAACAAATTATGGCTGTTATATTCACCCTGATTACTGCGTTGATCCTTGGCCCACTTTCAAATAAAACAAAATTAAGCACAGAGGTAGTTTTGGGCGCGCTTTTTTCTTTTCTTACTGCTTTGGGTTTCATTTTCCTTTCAACTTTACCAACAGGAGTAATAACACAACGGGCAGTATCTATATTTTGGGGTAGTTTATTTGGTTTGCAATATATTGATTTTTTTTATTTAGGATTAATAGTAATAGGGTTTATTATCCTTCTCAAGATTTTTTATCGCGAATTTATCGCAATTATATTTCACGAAAAAATAGCCGCTGCTGCAGGGATTAGAGTTCCGTTTTTCAAATTTTTAGTGTTAGCTACTACAGCTTTAATAGTCTCAATCTCAATGAAAATTGTTGGAGCATTATTAGTATACGCTTTAATTATTATGCCCTCATCAACAGCTTATCAATTCCTATACGATTTTAAGAAAATACTTTATACAAGCCCAATAATAGGTTTGATTTCTGCTGTGCTGGGTGTCGTATTATCCTTAGCAACAAACTTCCCAATATCTAGTTCTATGATATTGGTCTCTTGCGTAATCTTTTTCATCGCAGTTTGGATGTCTCCTAAAAGACGAATTAAGTCTAAGGAAACAAAATTAAAAGATACCAATGGGAAATTGAAATATAATACCAAATTAAGCCAAACGAAAGCATATTTTGACGAAAATGCAAATAATTGGGACGAAAAAGTGTTCCATGACCCAAAAAAATTAGAAAGAATTTGCTTAGAATTGGAATTAAAACCAAATTACAAAGTTTTAGATGTAGGCACGGGAACGGGCGTTATGATTCCTTATTTGCACGATCAAGTTGGTGACTCAGGAAAAATAGTAGCATTAGATCTCTCTGAAAGAATGATTGAGATTTCCCGAAATAAATACTCCCAAGATAAATATTCTAATGTAGACTTTTTAGTTCAAGATATATATGATTTTGCTTACGAGGAGAAATTTGATATTATCCTATGTTATTCTTGTTTTCCCCATTTTATAAAACAACGTGAAACTATTTTTAAGATGGCTAATGGTTTAAGCCAGAATGGAAGACTTATGATTGCTCATTCTGAATCTCGCAACGCAATCAATAATTTACACAAAAGTTGTAATGATATTGTTTCAAAGGATAGATTGCCACCATTAAAAGAAATTTCAGAAATTATGAGAGATTCGGGATTAAAAATTATAAAAAGTATAGATAATGAAGATATGTTTTATATAGTGGGAATATCAAATGGAAAAAGGAACTAATACTTTTATCTGTTAATGGTCTATGAATTCATTTGGAGAGTTTTTTCCTTCGCAATCTTCTCACTAAGTCTTCTGGTTCAATCGTCATTTTCTGACCGCTAAGCAGGGCGGAGACCCCGATTTGTTTTTCCTTTTCTTCGCAACGACAACCTGGAATGTAGTCTTCAGGTTCCTCGTATGTAGTTATCACGCCTTCGAAATTTCTCAAAACAACTCTACGATTCCCCTGTGAAATGATGTAGTCTGGCATAACGGGCACCTTGCCACCACCTCCAGGAGCGTCTACTACAAAAGTGGGAACGCATAATCCAGAAGTATGTCCCCTCAACCCCTCAATTATTTCTATACCTTGAGCTACGCTTGTTCTAAAATGTTCGAGTCCAATCGAGAGGTCACACTGGTATATGTAATAGGGTCTGACTCGGATTTTAACCAATTCGTGCACTAATTTTTTCGTGATGTGAATACAATCGTTTACTCCTCTTAGTAATACCGATTGATTTCCCAACGGTATTCCTGCGTCTGCTAGCATTTCGCACGCTTTAGTTGACTCTGGTGTTATCTCGTTTGGGTGATTAAAATGAGTATTAAGCCAAATTGGATGGTATTGTTTTAGCATTTCGCATAATTCGCTAGTAATTCTCTGAGGTAATACGACAGGGGCTCTTGAACCGATCCTAATTATTTCAACGTGCGGGATCTCTTTTAACTTTCTTAGTATCCACTCGAGTTTCTTGTCAGATATAAGGAGGGCGTCTCCTCCAGATAATAAAACATCTCTAATTTTTGGAGTGTCTTTTATATATTCTATACATTGTTCTAACTGAGTGTCGGGAGGCGCTTTATCGTGATGACCCGCAAATCTTCTCCGAGTACAATGGCGACAGTACATTGAGCAGTTTTCAGTAACTAAAAGTAATACTCTGTCAGGATACCTATGGGTAAGGCCGACTACTGGTGAATCTACATCCTCATGAAGGGGATCTTCAAGATCGCTTGAACTCCGATTTAATTCATAGATAGTAGGAATTGACTGTTTCCGTATAGGATCATGAGGATCGTTTGGGTCAATTAACGAGAGATAGTAAGGAGTAATCGCCATCCTCATCTCCTCAAGACACCTTAGTATTCCGTCCTCCTCTTCCCTACTAAGTGGTATGTATTTTTTTAACTCATCGACCGTGATAATCCTGTTTTTTACCTGCCAATGCCAATCATTCCAATCTTCGTCGGAAATGTGGCTAAACAAAACATCTCTTCTATTTACTTTCATTTTTTCTCATGAAATAATTCATTTTCATAGATATTTTTCTTCAAATATTTTCCTTAATGCTGGGGAATTTCGCAATAACTCTAATGTAATTTTATCGTGATCTTTAGTGTATCCGTTGCCAATTATCATTGTAATGTCTTTTCCAACACCTTCTGCCCCTAATGCTGCTTTCGTAAAACTCGTAGCCATAGAGAAGAAGTATACCACTCCTTTATCTTTAACTGGTAATATAGATGATATTTCAGTATTAGGAATGCTTAAACAGTTAATAGAGATATCCACTTCTTCCCCTTTTGTAGCCCGTAATACTTCATTTAAAGTATTTACAGGTTTCAGTACATCTGAGATAACAACGATGTCGCAGAATCCGGTTTTTCGTAAAAATTCGGCTCTTTTTTCATTTCTCGCTTGTCCTATTACTAAACCAGAAGCTCCCACCATTTTTTTGGCCATAATACAACACATTAATCCTGATTTCCCCGTTGCTCCTAAAATTAAAATCTTGTTTCCCTCTTTTACTAAATTCTTTACTTGCGCTGGAGCCCCAGCAACATCCAACGCAGCTAAAGCTAGTTTATCAGACATGTCTTCGGGTAATTTTGTGTAAATACCGCTTTCAAATAATATGGCTTTCCCCTTGATTTTAACTCTATCGATCTCGGGGTAAATTTGTCCTATTTCATCAATATGTAGAGGAGTGAGTGAAAGTGATACAAGAGTAGCAATCCGATCTCCGATCTTTAAATCAATTCGGTTAGTTAATTTCTCCCCAATTTCTTCAACCGTTCCAATAAGCATTCCACCTGAACCAGTAACCGGATTTTGCATTTTTCCTCTCTTACTAACGATTTCAAAAATCCGTTGTTTTATCTGCTCTAAATTTCCATTTGCCTCCTCTTGTAACTGATTAAAGCTTGCAGAGTCGATATTTAAGTAATCAACATCAATTAAAATCTCGTTATCGTATATTTCAATACTATTAGAAATCCGTTCAGCAGTCTGAGGTAAAAGTCCTTCCGGTTCTATTACCCTATGTACACCATATTTATCTCCACTTCTCATTTTCTTAACCAAATGTATAATATTAAGTAATATATTTAAGTGTGCTAATTAAGTGCTATGATTCTGTACATTATTATAAATAAGAAAGGCTTAATAGTACGACTTAAATATTATTCACAATTGATCCTAGATAGTGATTTAATTATGTCTATACATCGCAGTTTTCTGGACGATATCGATAAACGACTTCTCGATCTTTTACAAAGAGACTGTAAGATATCTCCCTCGCAAATTGCAGAAAAGTTGGCTTTATCCAAATCAAGGGTCCATTACCGGATTAAAAGGTTAGAAAAGGAAAAAATCATCGAAGGGTACCACGCAAAAGTAAATTTATTTAAACTAGCAGCCGATTTTCAGGCAATCGTGTTAATTCGAGGTAAATATGGTCCAGAGTACTCAGAAAAAGTATCCAAAGCATTATCCGAAATTCCAGGAGTTTGGGCAATATATAATGTCTTAGGAGAATGGGATTTCGTGGTTCTAATGAGAGCCGAAAGTCGTGAGGATTTCATTAGAGAATTAGAAGCTAAAATCGAGAGTTCTCATTTGTTAGAACGAACTAACACCACTGTAATTGCTCGAATAATAAAAGAAACCGAAAAATATGTTCTGCGAGGCTCAGAAGTCAAGATCTAAAACTTTAAGCCTACCAACTAACTATTACGAATTCCCAAAATTTTACGGGCTTCTTCTGGAGATGCTATTTCTCTTCCTAATTCTTTGGCGATTCTAACAACCTTATCAACTAATTCGCCATTAGAATTAGCTAATTGCCCCCTAGAAAGGTAAATGTTATCTTCAAACCCAACGCGAGCATGTCCCCCCATTATTATGGATAAGGTAATCATTGAAAACTCGTACCTTCCGACAGCGCAGACAGTATAAGTGGCGTTTGTAGGGATACTTTCAACTAAGAAGGTTAAATCTCTAGAGGTTGCAGCTATCCCTCCAGGTACTCCAAGAACAAAATTGAAATGCATGGGTTCTAAAATGTACCCTTCCCTATGCAATTTTAGCGCCATATCAACCATACCCTTATCAAAGCACTCTAATTCGTATTTAATACCTCTTTTATTCATCTCCTCAGCGAAATATTTAATAGTTTTTTCTGTATTGACAAAAATTTCATCTCCACCAAAATTCATTGTACCACAATCTAAGGTTACCATTTCAGGAGGCGGATTCAAATAAATTGGTTGTAATCGTTCTTCATCTGTCATGCCTATTGCTCCTCCTGTTGAGGGTTGAATAATAAGATCGGGACATCGTTTCTTAATTTCTTCAATACACTTTCGGAATCTTTCCTTATTTTGAGTGGGGGTTCCATCGTCTTCTCTAACATGCAAATGAATAATACTAGCCCCCGATGAATATGCTTTTTCAGCCTCTGATCCAATATCTTCTAAGGTATAAGGAACATTAGGATTTTGTGATTTTGATACTTCTGCGCCGCAAATTGCGGCAGTGATAATTAATTTTTCCATAAAAAAATCCCAATTATATTGAAATTATAATAAAATATCGAAATATTGGATTAAAAAGGAATTATATTAACTTTCTCGTTTCCTTTAAAGACTCTCCAATCATTTGAGCTGCGAATTCCAAATCCTCTTCAGTGTGTCGATAACAAATGTATCCATGATGATAAGGTTGGAGAAAAACCTTTCTACGAATTAGTTGTGTATAAAATTCGGCTCTTAGTTTTCGATAAGTGTATTTTTCGTCTGGAGTAAATGTAATGTAAGGCATCCAAGGATTTCCAGAAAATTCACACGGGATTTCATACTCTTCAATATACTCTTTAACTTGCTGAGTAAATTTGTCTCCCTTATTTTTTATGTTTTCCAACACATTGTCTCGTTGCAATATTTCTAAAGTTTTAATAGCAGCAACCTGAGCAAGGCTATTGGGAAAGAAAGTTGAACTTAAAAAAACCTTCTCTATTAGCACATTCATATACTCTCCTTTACCCACTAACGCACTAATAGGATATCCATTTCCCATAGCCTTACCAAATGCAGCCAAATCGGGAATTACTCCAAATAACTTTTGAGCACCCCCCATATCTACCCTAAATCCAGTTCTAATCTCGTCGTAGATAAGTAAGATTTTTTTTTCCAATGTGAGCTTCCTAATCTCCTCTAAAAACCCTTGATTAGGCATTTGCACTTTTCTTCCTCCGGGTGTATGTATCGGGTTTAAAATAATCGCAGCAATTTCGTTTTGATGTGCTTTAACAAGAGTTTCAATCTGGTCGATGTTATTAAATTCAAACTCGTAAAAATCTTCGAATAATTTTTTCGGTATTCCGGCTTCTATCCCGTGAACTTCGCTAAATGGGTCGTACCATCCGTGATACCCGCAAGTAAGAACCTTTATTTTCTTCGTATAAGCTCGCGCAACCCTAATTGCCGCGGTGGTTGCATCAGTACCCATTTTCATTAACACCATCTCTTCGCAACAAGGAATTAGCTTTTTTAATTTGCTTGCTAGAGTATTTTGTACTGGCTGAGTTAAAGACATGCAAAAACCCTTGTTTTTTATTTGCTCAATTACCGCGTTGTCAACTTCTTCTTCTCTATGCCCTAATATTATTGGTCCGTATGCGCATAAAAAATCGAGGTATTCATTTCCGTCGACATCCTTAACCTTTCCTCCTTTGGCTTCTTGAAAGAAAATAGGATATTCTCCTTCAATAAAATTATATGGTCTACGGATTCCTAAAATCGCACCTGGTATGTGACCTAAGGCTTCTTGATACAACTTCTGCGAATTGTTCAGATTCAACTTTTCTTGCATAATATTACTTCAATTTTTTTTAGGTTAAAATTCTTATTATAATCTCCAATTGGCTTTACTGTATTAAATTGGACTTAGTATAAACTTTAATTGAAAATCGAATAAATTTAATATTCCGAAGCCACCCTGCAGGTGGATAACTCAATAAGCGCCCGTTTTTAACATTTATACTTATTTCATAGTCTTCGTTAAATATTTGAAACTTCAATTTGTTCTACATGTTCGGAGATAGTAACATTTTGAGGAAGTTTTTTGTTAATTTTCCCGACTATCCAGTTTTTAATCCCATTGTCACTCAAACGATGGGAGAATTCTTCCGTTTCCTCAGCTTCTACCGCAATTAACATACCTCCAGCTGTTTCATGACAGTAACAATCGTCAAAAGAATAACCTAAATCATGGGAAAGTTCTCTTGATAATTTAATGTAGGGAACTTTCTCGATTGTGGCGGATAAATCAGAATTTTGTAGTAGTTCTCTTGTATGCCCCGTTAGACCAAAGCCAGTTACATCGGTCATAGCGCGAATAAATGAAAAATCGTTGTAGCTGTGAATTGTCCTCACCACAGGTTGATTTGAAGTGGTCATAACTTTTACAGTCAAATCTATTGAATTTCTAATTTCTTTTATTGAATATTGTTCTAATATCTCTGGCATATCTTTTAAAAGCCTATATGACGCCATGATTGCTTGAATACCTATAGGTTTTGTTAGTATAAGATTGTCACCGAGTTTTACACCTTGTTTTAGCAAAATTTTATCCTTATCGACGAAACCAGAAGCTTCTCCCCCAATTAAAGGCCAATCACTGTAAATAGTGTGTCCCCCGACGACTTTGGAATTAATTTTTTTTTCTACAAAATATTTTATCCCTTTAAGTATTCCCTTAGCGATCTCAAACGGAGTTTTTGGTTGGATAGCCAAAAAAATTAACATACCAGAAATCTCAGGTACATTCATGGCAAACACATCGTTTGTAACATTACATGCCGCAATTTCTCCCGTAATTTCAGGCTCATCTATGATAGGTGTAAAAATATCGAGGTTTTTCACCATTACAAGTTGACTGTTCGGTACGGGAATTATTGCTGCATCTTCAATATCTCCGTATAATCCTACGCTAGTTAATAGTTCCTCTAAATTGTTAGAACCGAGTTTGCACGATCATCCGTGAATCTTTACTTCCGAAGTCAATCTATACTCTTTCTTTTCTTTCATCATCTCAACTTGTGAAATTCATTGATTTAATTATAAATTTGAAAGAATTTAGTTAAAATTTTTCGATTTATTTATCGATTAAATCGATAGAAATATCTAATGAAAGTAAACCACTAAAATACACAAAATTTTATGGTAACAATAGATTTAATTTCTTTACTATTTTTTTAGACATTTCAAACGCATTCTTGTAAAAAATATCCAGCCTTATTTCATCTGCCGTCGGATCTGCTAAGTTTCTCTTTACTTCTCGTTCTAATTTTAATTTGTAGTCAAATTTGAAGTTTTCACCGCTTTTAAGCGTATCAAAATTAATTACTTTGGGATACATACTTTTTTTCGAGATATGTAGGTAATTTGGTATTTTAAGAGATATGTGAAATTGCTTAAGATCAAGGTGGGTAGGATTTGATATTTTAAACTTAAGAAAGATTGAATTACCTTCTGTTTTTATATTCTTAAATACCAGCGGTTCTTTCAAAGTTAAAGCGTAATCGTCAACTCTCTCGGTAAACACCTTGTCTTTTATAATCCTCACATTTATTTTACCTCGATTGCTGTTTTTAAGAATAAATTCTGTAAGTTCATCAGTCGTTATACCCATATTTTCTGATAAGAGCTCAATTGATATTGGATTCATAATGTTTAGGTAATAGTTTAATTGGTGTATATATATGGTTTCATAACTCTTACTGACAAATGATTTCAGTTTATTTACCAGTAATTCTTTCGATGCGTCCATAGTGCTTAAATAGGGACGTATGTATTTATTAAATAAATTATCTTCTTTTGATAAGTTGATGTTGTTCCCTAGTATAGTATCAAGCTGTTTTTCCATTTCACCTATATAAGTCTTAATTTGCGAGGAATTAACGTCTAATAGGTTTTTAGCTTTTTCGTATTCTTCTTTCTTAATTAAATACTCGAGTTTCTCGTTTAACACAATAAAATTATTGTTAAGCTTTTTTAGTCCTTCGATACCCTCGTAAATTAGATCTTGAATATAACTCTGAAGTAATTGAAAAGTAAATTCATTGTTTAATCCGTTTATTAATTGAGTTTTCTCAGTTAACTCCAGTTTCCTATCTGCTTGTAAATATTGGGAGATTATGTCTTCTTTCATTGATTTAATATCCTTATCGAGATCGTTTAGGAAGATTTGTATTTTGATCTTTGTAGAAACCCACTTTCTGAGTAAATTCTTAAAGATCTCGTTGAATTCTGCATTGTTTATCAATAATTCTCTAATTTCCACATCGATCCGAAACATATTTCTCCGTATCTGGGTAATTTGATCGAAATAGAATTCTAATCCTTGGTTACTTATGAGTTCAAACTTCGAATTATCCTCAGTAATGTAATTATCGATGTTCTCTTCTTTTATATACTCGTATTTTGCGCCTAACACATCGATTTTTTTTAGTAAAACTTGTATTTTTCCCCTTAATTGGTCAAGATACTCTTCTTTTTTATCGTCACATATTTCCTTAATAAAACTTTTAATTATTCCTAACTCGTCAATAACCTGTATTTTGGTGTCTTCCCATTCTTCCAATAAATCGTTTGCTAACCTTTTATATTCAAATGTGTTCAATTCTTTGTTGAATTTGTTAATTTTTTTAAGTATGTTATTATACATCTTGTTCAACTGTATTTCGGTGTTGTTAAACTGAAATTCTGAAATGTATGAGTTTAACTTTTCTCGAAATTTAGCAGGTATTCTTTGGAATTCGTCTATCTTTTCTTGAAAATTCGAAATTTGTTGATTAATTCTCTTGTTTATAATGTCGATATTTTTGAAGTTTATTTTGATATTTCTAAGCGCTATGATGAGTTCCTCTCTTACATCCGGATCCTTTTCGTTTTTTAGCAATCTCTCAAGTTCTATTGTTAACCACACTGCGATTGACTGGATATTCAATATGAAGCATATGTTTTCCAGTAATAATATGGTGTTTTTTCGCGCTCTCCAATATTTAGACTCCAATCTGTAAAGTATTTTAGAAATCTCGTTATCTATTTCTATTTTATACTCTTCGTATAGCCGTTTAAACACTAATGAAACGGCATCACGGATTTTTTGAGCAGGATTTTCTAACTCCTCAAAAATGTAGGGGAAAATTTTTGTGATGTATTTCTGACTGAGGTGATATAAAGCATTATTCAAATTTTCTCGGATTACATAATTGCTGGCTTGACTTGAGTAATTAATTAGATTGCTCCAAATTTGGTCAAAGTTATTTTCAGCTATTTTTATTAACGCGTTGATAACTTTAATTTGAATCTTATAGTCATCTATCTCTAATAATTTAATCAACTTTGGAATTATAGGAATGATCTCAGACGATTGCTCTTTTCCGATTTCCCCGATTAACCAAATTATTAATTCTTTTACCCTAGTCGTTTCGTTATGTAAAAGATTTAACAGAATATAAAATATCTTTTCTTTGGATAAGAAATATGTGCTTAAAATCTTCAACAATTCTGCTGAGGCTCTTGCAACATCATCGTCTTCGTCTCGTAAATTGACTATAACCATTGAGAGCAGAGGCTCAAGATCTTTGATTTTTGTGTAATCTTGGTTAAGAATCCTTTTTAAAGTTTTTATTACATGTAACTTTACTTTCCAATCGTTATCCATTAACTTCTCTGTATATTCGTCAATAACTTCCGTAAGTAACACTTGATCAATGTACAATTTTAAAATCAAATTTCCAATTATCCTAACGGACAATCTTCTGATTGCAGAATCATTATCGTATAGTCTATTACGTACTTTTCCAAGAAGGTCAATTAGTAAGTTCGGTCTAAATAGAGAAATTTGGTAGAGAATTTCCAGGGATATTAATCTTATCCATGAATCTGACTCGTTTATATAGGGTTTGATGAATTTTACGACTTTTAGTGATATAGCAGAGTTTTTATCGCAAATTAGACTTAAAAGGTTTAGACTGCGGTAAACTAAGTTTTTGTTTTCATATGTGTCAATAGCCTCTATTATCTTGTCTACCGCTTTTTCGTAATTACCAAAGCGAATTAATTTTTCGCTCCTTTCAATGTCGTATATTACTAACTTCAATGATTAGACCTATGGATATAGGAATGATTTTAATTTAATTTAATCCAACAAAAATTATTGCAACTTTCTAGTATAAAAGCCTTTTAATATTTCTATCTGAAATTCAAAATAGGAGTATAAGAATTTAAAAAAAATTGATGGGAATTTTATCACCTAACGCGTTGCTATTCATTCAATTCAATTATCGCAGTACCTGGAGTTGCTACACGTTCTCTATATGTCAGAATTCCTTCGGGAATCTCTTTGGTTTTTATTAAATTTTGCGTTATATCTTTTTCTGAAATGTATCCTCGTTCTCCTGCTTCAAATTGCTTAATAACATTGCCATCTTTATCTTTAATGTCCACATTAGTAATAGTTGTTTGAGTTACATCAAAATGAACTCTCTTTCCTTTGATTTTTGTAACTTTACCTTCTGTTATCAATAAATCTCCACACCTGACCATAGCTCTCATTTCAATAGCGAGTTCAATAATTTTACCATCTTTCTCATGATTTAGAAAAACCTCGAAAAGTTTACTGATAAAACCAAAACTAAATAGTCCGTGAGCAATGATTCCTTTTAATCCTGCTTTTTCCGCAACCACATCGTTTGTGTGGATTGGATTCGTATCTCCTGAAACTTTTGCGTATTTTCTTAAAAGTTCGCGAGTTATACCGTTAAATTCATTCTTTATAACTTGTCCAACCTTAATATCTGAAATTTTTACCATAATTTTTCCCTCCCCCTTAATTAATACCCTCCTGGCCTAACCGCAGCGGTTACAGTGGGTTTACATACGAGTTCTCCGTTTTGATTTTTTACTTCAACTAAAAGATCTGCAAATAGAATCATGTTTTTCTCAACTACCCAAACATTACCCCATTTAGCTGAAATCTTTAACTTATCTCCAGGTTTTACATCAGCACATCCGTCCCAATCGTATTTCTGACGGGCGTGTAATATCCTGCCGAGATCAATGAGAAATGGGCGTTCTTTTCCATCTTGAACTACTTTCATACCGATTAATAATTTATATAGAGCTTTTATAGTAAAATTGTTAGCGAATGCTCGACAAGCTACGATCTCCTCTTCAGATCCTACATACTTAGAATCTTCGATTCCGTAAATCTTAGCAAACCCTACTAAATTTTTATATCTAACATTTACGGTCGCTGTATCTGGAATTTCTCTACCTTTAAGATAATTGACGAGAAATTCCCCGTTCTTTTTAACTTCTTCCGGATCCATTTTATATTCAAGTCTTAAAATATTGAAAAATTAAGTTATTAAAATATTATTTTTCGGTCTAAATAAACCTTTAACTTAAATTATGAAGAAATTTGCTAATGTTTATACAAGTTTTGTTTGTAATTAGGAAAAGGATCATGGAACTATTTTAGTATATTTAAGATCTTTAATTTTGGAACGAGTAAAATAATTATATATGTCCATTCGTTCAGATTTCCCATTTAGGATAATACATGAGTTCTTATACTTTTCTATCAATTTCGGTAAATATTGATCAATGGGTTTTGACAATTCTTTTAATGGTTGATTAAAATGTTCAATTTTGGCAAGGTAATTTTCCACTTTTAAATTCATTAATTCTTTCGATTTTATTAACTCGATTAGATGATTCTCTTTGTCGTAGATGCCGTCAACATCTTTAATTAAAAAACACTCAGAAAGACCTAATTTGTGAGCTATATAAAGGGTAATTGAGTCAGAGGTCACATTCCATGAATGTGGTAATAGATCCTCTTCTCGCAATAACTTATAAGGTAAAAATATTGTAAAACATCGAGTGATGTCTTTTAGTTTAACCAAGCTTTCAGTAGAATCCAAATGAGGAAATTTGTATTGCAATATTTTGCCGTTGAAATTCATAGAAAAAATAGCTAGCCAATGTGCTTCTGAATCTGTCATCTTAAATTCCGAATATATTTCTCTTACAAAATTAGCCGTCGTGCCTCCTCCAGGAATTATAATTATTTTGTGTAAGGTGTCGTCCTCGTAAAGTTGCGTTAATTGCGAGATTGTACTTATTAAATCGTCACTTCTGTCCAATATTTTTCCCCCGATCTTTAAAAGAGCCGTTTTCATAGTCCCACTATAATTAGTTTATAAGATAGAAGTATAAAGATCCTGCTACTGCTAAAGCTGAGGAGCTTATATTGTCTGAAATCTTAGTAATCTCTTTATAGTCAAGAATATGCTTATGTCCAAGACCTTCTAAAGATTTCCTTATTAAAAACTCTGAGGACAGACCTGTAATCACAAAATCGATGGTTTCCTTAAAGGAAGGTTCTCGGATTATTAGATTATCGATAAATTGCGAAATTTCAGATTTTATGATTAAAAGCTGTTGATCGTAAATGTACTGAGCGATGTTTTTTAATTCTTCAAAAGTGATCATGTTTTTGTCCATACAGATTATTCTAGAAAGCCTTGCATAACAATCTTCCATAGATCTAGTCCTACCGTCTGCGGTGTCGTTGAGATACTCCTTTTCGGTAATATTATCCAAAATCCTATGTATATCAGATATTAACGCGAACTTTTCAAAAGATATCCTAATCTTTTTTCCTTGATAAGGAACAAAATGAGTAATCGAAGGAATAGTCGCTCTTAAACCTCCCGTGTAAATTAGCTCGTGGTTGAGCATTCTCTCAACATCAGTTTTACCAACCGTTATTGGTTTTGAGTTTAAAATAGGTATTATATCTACAGTAGTGGAACCTGCATCAATTAATACACAATTTGATATGAATTTTCCGAGAAATAAAGCGGTGGATGCCCAATTTGCTCCCGAAACCTTCAGATGATCCATTATTGCTATATCGTAATCCACAAATGTAGCATCGGAACTAATAAAAAGCAATTTATTCTTCTCAAAAACTTGTTCCAGTGCATCGAGTATTGTCAAAATACCTTCTCTTTTAGTTTGAAAAGCGTCTGAGAGTTCGGCTGTTATAGTGATTGCTATATAGTCTATGTCCTCTAAACTAAGCGTAGTTCCCTGTATAAGTCTTTGATATACTCTACTCAACATTAAAGGTATTTCTTTTAGAGAACTCTGCCAAAAGGGGAAAAATTCAATATAAGAATTCAAAGTAAATAACTCATTATTCTTCCCTTGAATTAACGCACTTTTAGTGTTGGCTCCTCCAATGTCAAATCCAAGAATATACATTAAACCTACTTTTTCTTTTTCCTTTTTCTCTTCTTTTCTAAAAGTTCAACAACCGTGCCGAATTTCTTTTCTGAATCCATGTACGCCCATTTTGTGTTAAATATTTCTCCTGTTTGTATAGTCCCGATTCCATGTTTCTCAAACCATTTTAAATAATTTTCTATATCTTCAATATATACAGCAATGTGATGAAACCCTTCTTTTCCTTGGTCCAAGAATTCTTTATAAGCGCAATCTCCATCAATCCATTGGATAAGTTCTATCTGAGTTCCTCCAAAACGACTAAAGGCTAATCTTGAAGTGATTTGAGATTCTTTCCCTCGAAAATTAATAACTTGGGTGTGTGGCTCTCCAAATATGAACTCGGAATATCCAAATATTGACTCCATCACGCTTGCTTGTTTTTCAATGTCTCTATAAACGAAACCTAGTTGATCTACTTTCAGATCGCCAAAATTGATCTTAAACGATTCCATAATTGTTATTTTAGTTTTTGGGAAATTTAAAAATAACTAATTATAAATTTAAAATAGGGTTTTTAGATGGAGTGTTAAGCTATCGAGGTTCTCTCCACTTTGCGCATTAGTCAAGAAGTAATCGGTAGAATTCAATTCCAATACTTCAGTTAAGTAATCTATTTCTTTTTGACTTGCTAAATCCATTTTATTAAATACTATCAAAGTTTTTATATTTCCTTTTTTTGCAAAGTTTTCTTCTATTTCATGGTATAGTTCGATTTGGGATTCTACAGAGTACCCCGATGCAAGAGTTGGATCGAATATAAATAAAATTACATCGGAGATTAGTCTGAGTGCTAATATCGCTTGAAGCTCAATGGCGTTTCTCTTATGCATTGGTCTGTCTAAAATTCCTGGAGTGTCCATAACTTGAATTTTAACTTTAGAAAATTCCTTTTCAACATCTATGTGTCCTAAATATAATTGCTTTGTCGTGAACGGGTATTCTTGGACTTCAAGAGATTTTGCTGATGAGATTTTTTTCACAATACTACTTTTTCCAACATTAGGATATCCTGCTACGACAACACATGGCATCGTGAAATCGATTGAAGGTATTTCTCTTAATTTTCCTCGAATATTATTTAGATATTCTAAATTTGAATTTTGCTTATAAATTATCGATGAGATTCGCCCAAAAGCAGACCGTCTAACTTTATCTCCATCTTTTGGATTCTCAATTAGACTTAATTTCTTCCTATATTCCCTCTCAAATTGGCTTAATACTGGCAGAATCCCATTAATTTTTCCTAAAGTGAGCTTTAATTTGTTTGTATCTACTAAAAGTGAAGCTAATTCTTTATAAAAATCAGGTAAATCTTCAATAATCGGAACACTTTTTATAATTTTTAATAATCTATCAACAAGCTCTTTTATAGCAGTTTTAATTCTTGCCCCTTCTTTTTTTTTCGCCTTTAGAAGGATTGGAGCATTTTTTGAAACAGGTGGAGAAGCCTTCATAGCTCTTCTAAATGTAATATCCAATAATTGCTGAGAATTGGGAATGTGATAAAATTCGTCAAAAGGATTTTTCAAACACTATCAAATCAAAACAGGATTTAATTATATAATACAAATTAAATGAGTTTTTTAATTTATTGGATAATTTACTCATGTAAATAGAGTACTTTTTCCTAGGAAGTCTCTTATCACATTAACACTTCTAGGATGTTTAACATAACATTGAAAAATTCTAATAATCATGTTGATGATTAGGTTTTTATCATTATATTTATTAAGTCCAAATTTTTCTGCTATATCCCCAACGCTTAGCCTAGGATTGTCATATCTCAGTAATTCAGCAAAGCGGGGCGCTAAAATTTTATTTTGTTCTCGTTTGTATGAAAATTGTTCTTCTAAAGGGAGGTTTTTCATTAAACCATATAATTCTCCTCTGTCTTTAGGGGGATTTGGTTCTTTTAATTTAATCCCACATTTATGTAATTCGCCTTCTGCCTTAGAAAATGTATTATATTTTGGATTTCTCGCTACTTTTAATAACTCCTTGAATAAAAGTAATTTCCTAACTCTAAAAATTGTCGCTGTGCTAAATCCAATTTTATTCATTTCATAGCCCCATATGTAGTTGCACATCTTATTAAACCATTGTTTTCGACCTCTAATTGTGTTACTTAATTGCTTAAGAAATGTAAAACCCCCTCTTATTAAGTTAGAAGCTATTTGGATCGGATTATAATCTTTTAAGATACAATTTATTAAAATTGGTTTCATAAAATACGCTCTTATATCCTGTAAACAGCCTGTTCCCCTAATTGTAAAACCAAACGAGACAGCTCTCCTCATGATCGTAGTTATACTATCAATATCTTGAAATTGTCTTAATATGTCATCCCAGTTGTAGTGAATTTTAATTGTAGATTCGATTTTTTCTGGAAGGATTTCTCTCCAATTAGGGTGATGATTTTGGAAATCGCCATCGATATAATCGTACAGATCTCCGACAATTTTATTGTAATAATTATTTATGGACAAATCAAAACCAATATCATTTTCATATTTGTTTTCATAGATCGTTAGCAGCCGTTCTGTAGTTTTTACATATTCTAAATTTGGTGATACAAGGAGAATTTGATATTCGAATTGGTTATTAAAATAACATCTATTCTTAAGGGCTCTAATATCTAAATGAAGGTTTGTAACATCTAAGTGGGTTTTTCCTGAAGTAAAAGCTTTGGATAAATATTTTATTAGACGTGCAACATAATCTACCGTTTTTCCTATTCGAACAAATTGCTTTTCCTTAAAAACAATTCTATAAATAAAGAAGTTGCCGCTCTTTTGATTTGATATTACATCTTTGTTTAGTCTGATTTTATTTTCTAGTTCAATTAGACTTTTAACAATCTCAATATTGATAATTCCTTGAAAATCTTCTGAATAAGCATTTTTATATTGTTTTTTATAATAGTTTAGAAATTGATTAACTTTTTTTTCATAAGATAGCCGTTCTGAAAAGTTGAATGCCTTGAAACCATTTTCAACCGCTTTTAAGGCAATTTTCTCATATGATCTTTTCATCTACTCCTACCTCACCTCTATTAAATCATTTATCCAGTACAATTTATCGACTACATTTGAAGAGAAATTATAAGAATCTTCATCGTAATTGTTCATATTTCTACACCTCTTAAATAAGCTCAGCCTTACGCAATTTAGAGATTTGTTCAAACTCGTACCGTTCTCCTCTCCTAGCTAATAATCGTAATTTTTCATCGTTTTCTTCAATGACCTTCTTTAATTCCGTTTTAACCGAAGAAATATCGTCCATTTGAACTAATATTTTCAAGTCCGTTATAATTGAATTTAATCTAGTTTTGTAGATTGTGTGTAATTCCTGTAGACCGTATAACATTTCGGACAATTCTCTATTTCGAAATCTAATTTTTTAATTTATTTTAGCTGAAGTTTTTTTGTGGATTTCTTACTAGAGGGCTGTCCACCCTTTGAGACTACCCAAAATGCGTAATCTAACGCTGGGGACGTGATAGAATTTGTTAAAAGGGTTGACCATAATAAATACGTAAAAATATTAAAATGGTAATATCAATAAAGATGGGAAAATCAAAATCTTTACGGTTTATTTTGTAATAAGGTTATTTTTTTCTGTATTTCCGTCTTTTCGCTATTAAGATCAACAATATCACTAGGTATTGAGTTATAGAGACTTAGAATATATTCGTAGCGGTTAATAGCTCTATCGAATTTATACGACTCCTCATCTTTACCAGCTTTTTCTTTTAATAAATTTATCTTTTCAAGCTTGGTTTTAATTTTAGGAGGAATTGCTTTTAGTTTGGCTGCTTTTCCCGCTTTTATTCTTTTTTCCATTTCTAACATTGAATCTATCCTTTGTTGCCACACCCTTTCGCTTTTAAGTCTCATTTCTTCCTCCAGTTTTTGCTTTTTCATGTATTCTGCTTTATATTGGTCTATGTTTTGAATTTCTTTATAAAGAACTTCTACTTGGTCGAACCACTTCAATTGTTTGAGACTTTTAATTGCTTCCCTATAATGTTGCTTGGCTTGATCGAATTTCTTGTTATCTAGTAGCATTTTAGCTTGAGTCATATCTTTGTCAGCGTTATTCCTCAATTTAGCCTCAAAAGCTTTTCTTTCCTCGTACGACAGTTTTTGTTTGGATTTAGTTTCAGATTGTTGATTTAACTCCCTAGTTTGTATTAGCCTGTCGCTTAATTTTCGTTCTTTTTCTAGCTGAATTCGCCGTTCCATATCTTCTCGAATCTTTTTTCTACGGAAGTCTTCCATAGTAAACTTTGGTTCCTCAGTTAAACCCTTTCCCTTGAGAACTTGGTTTCGAATCGTTTCATTGTATTCTTCTTCGTATTCATCGATGTTTGTCAATTCGCGCATAATAATTTCGACTTGATTTTTCCATCCTAATGTCGTATACACTTCAATAGCTTCATTGTAAGCAATTCTTGCCACACTAAAGCGATTTTGATTTAAAAATTTATTTCCTTTTTCAAGCAACTCTTCTGCTTTTTGGATTAGTTCCTTTTCTCGTTGTTCAGTTTCCTTAAGCTGTTGGAGTCGTTCCAAATTCTGCTTAATTTTATAGTCCGATTCCTGCTTAGCATTAATTATAGGTTTTTGTTCAATTGGAGTCGTTTTTTCTCTCTCACGAACTCTGCTAAGCATCATTTCCTTTTGCTTTTTTGAAGCGATTAAGTCTTGTTCATGCGTTAATTTTTCTCTTTCGAGTTTTATCGACTTTTCTACTTTCTTCTTTTCTAACTCTCTTTGGATAAGCTCTTTTCTTTTCTTTGCGACAGACAAATCTAAGATCTCTTCACATGAATCATCTCTTTGTATTTGCGCTTCTCCTAATGGTTGTTGTTGAACCGATTTAAGATTTTCAATTTTCTCTAAAATCTGTTGATATTGGTATTTAAAATTTAACTTATCGTATATTGTCAAAGCTTCGTTATAGAGCTCTATCGCTTTGCTAATATTGTTTAAATCGCAAAAACCCTGTGCTTTCTCGAGTAAATCATTTCCCTGTTCCTCTATCTGCTTTACATCAATTTCAGGGACACTTGCGTTAAAGTCTTCGTAATGAACCAGATTTTCTAAACGAGCTATCTTTTTATTTATCATCCCTACCTGCCCAATAAAACCCAGTTGAGAATTTAGATCCTTTGCGATTTTTAGCAGTTTTATAGCTTGTATATAATTTTTTTTACCAATTTCGATCTTAGCTTCTTTTTCTAACTTATCCGCTTCTCTTTCAATTTCCGCTTCACTTTTGGGCATAATAATACCATAACAATTATTCTTTTTAATTATTTTTCAATCGAATATGATATGACGACGTGTAAAGGTTTATAATAAAATCCATAAAATTAAGAAATTTAAAATTATTTATTTAATCTACAAGCTAAATCAAGTTATAAATTGAAGATGATACTAAAATCGTAAAAAAAGGAAAACTAAATCGATGAAAAAGCTTAAAATCGGAATTATTGGAGCTACAGGAATTGTGGGGCAGAATTATATACGCTTATTGCAAAATCATCCGTGGTTTGAAATTGTTGATGTAGCAGCTTCACCAAGATCTGCTGGAAAACCTTATTGTCATGCGGTGAGCGGAAAATGGCAAATGCCTATTCAAATGCCTCTCGATGTAAGAGATTTAATTGTAAGAGATGTCAACGATCTGTCTGCAATTAATGAGAATGTTAGTTTTGTATTTTCAGCGGTAAAATTGCCAGTAAAGGAAGATTTAAAAAAGCTTGAAATGAATTATGCCCAAAACGATATTCCTGTTATTAGTAATAATTCGGCTCATCGTTGGACTCCCGATGTTCCGATGCTAATTCCTGAAGTCAATTTTAATCATATTGATGTTATCCCTATACAACGGAGAAATCGTGGTTTTAAAAGAGGATTTGTGGTGGTAAAACCAAATTGTTCTATTCAAAGCTACATTACTCCGATCTTCGCATTGGAGCAAGCGAACTATAAAGTAGAAAAAGTAATCGTAACTACATTACAGGGAGTTTCTGGTGCAGGGTATCCCGGTGTACCAACCTTAGATATGATAGATAATATTGTACCATTTATTGGTAATGAAGAAGAAAAATCTGAAAAAGAACCGCATAAAGTCTTAGGAACTGTTGGTGCTGACGGCATTGAAAACGACAACTCAATTGAGATTAGCGCCACTTGCACTCGCGTTCCAGTCAGCGATGGACACACAGCAAGTGTAAACTTAAAATTTAAAAACCAAATTCCCTCTAAAGACGAAATTTTAAAGATTTGGACCGAATTCAGATCCATTCCGCAAGAGTTAGATTTACCTTATGCTCCAAAACACCCTCTAGTTTATTTAGAAGAGGAGGATAGACCTCAACCAAAAAGAGACAGAGATAAAGACAAAGGAATGGCTGTGACATTAGGAAGACTAAGAAAAGATAATGTATTTGACTATAAATTCATTGGTTTAAGTCATAATACGGTTAGAGGAGCTGCGGGTGGAGGAATATTAAACGCTGAACTACTTTATGTAAAAAAGTATTTTAATTAATGGTTTCCTTCAAAATTCATACTTATCTATTAGTATTGGTAAAAAACGTCTTATTAGGCTCAGAGTACTTTTCTTTTTAATGTACTTAACGAGTAAATTTCTTGGATAGGCATCAAACTTTTGACAATCTTTCATCATCTTTAATGTTTTTAGCTTCGTTCTAAAATTTAATCTGTAAAATTCAAGGAAATAGCTCTCAATAAATCTGGTAATGAATTCTTTATCAATTAAAATCGCCGTGTCAATGAGTTTAGAGCCGTTAGACGCTATGGACTTTATCTCTCTGAGGTCATATTTTCTGGCTTTATCGGAAATCACAGTTTTAAGGTCTAAGGCTTTGACTTTCTCGATTCTACCATTTTCAACCTCAATTAAAATCGAATATAATATATTTCTCTCTAATAGCAATGCTACATCAGACTTCTTATCACAGATCTCTATATTTTGAGTGATTAAAAGAAGAGTGTTTGACTTTACTCCTAAAACAATCCCAAATATATTTACTAAAAATTCAGGTATAGCCCAATATGATATTTTCCTAAAATTTAAATTAATTCCAATGAGCCTTAATAAGAACCTGGGAAGAGTTTTGTAAATTTTGGGCTTTGGATAGATATTCCATAACCTTCCGTAATTCTTCATTCCGTATAGAAATTTTTGAAAGATAAGAGACAATTTTTCCTTGCTTGGAGGAACTGGCATTTCAATAATTTCTTGAAATAATGAAGATAGACTACCAAGAGAAATTGTATATAGGACTCTATTTTTTTCTAGTTTTAAATTTTGTAAAAAGTTAGGTTTCAAATCAGAATTATTTTGAATTAACTCACTATAGTATTCGATTTGAAGTTTTAAAAAACGCTTTCTTTTTATCAGGCTAGGATCTATTAAGTCTAATTTGAAAAGTGGAGTAATTCCGTCCGAATATATAATAGCATTAAACTTACGTTTTGGTATAATCTGATATATTAAATTGAAAATGCTCGAATATTTAATATTCCCAAGAATGCTTTTGCTTTCTTTTACAAGTTTTACGATATTCGGTTCGGGATAAAATATAAGTAAATCTTCTTGAAACAATCTCTGGATAAGGTTTAATAAACCCAAAAAGGATTCATAAAAATTCTGGTTTTTTACCATCTTAGCTTGTTGATTAATTAATTTTAGGCCCTCAAATTTTAAAATTCGAATTGTTGAAATTCTAACTTTATGATCTCCTTCTATGTTCATTTGAAATTTATTAAATAAAACGTCTAACTTCTCTAAATCTGACTTCTGATATAGAATTATATTTTCTTTTAATTTTCGATATTCCACATGAATTCCTGCTATTGTGGTTTTGTATAATATTACCGACTCAATTTTGTCTCCTGTGTTGCTAAGCAAGACATCTAACACATTTTGTTGATCGCTAATCAATAATGGGTAAAAATAAGAAGTATAATAATATAATGTGTTTAAATTAATTTCAACGGGCGTTAGAGGGATTCGCGCTTTTTCGGATAACCGTCTTTCTTCTTGAAAAATGGCAAAATTTGAGTTATAGTTCAAAATTTTTATCCAATTTTCTAGGAAGTCTTTCTCAATCATTACTTTACACCGTTTTCCAATTATTTAATTGTTTATAATCGCGTTTTGTATGTAGGTTTTTCATAACTTCCAAAAGCAATCTCAATTGAGGCATATTTGACTTCCCAAAACGCTGTACCATCAAGGTAAAGCAGTCAAAAATGGTTGGAGGGCATCCAAGTAATTTTAAAATCTTTTTATTTTTCTTGTATTTAATCTTTTTTGAGTTTGTTAGTTTTAATGTGTCGGAAATGTTAGATAATTTCGCTTTAAGCTCCGAATTTTCCTCTGAATTTGAGTTTTCTTTGCTTATAGTTTTTGAGGATTTAATCGTCCTAAAATGGTAATTACTTGTACTATGTATCGCACAATCTCCAAAAAGTATAGTGCTTCCCCCTATTTCGAGATTAGGGGGATTTTCCCCCACAAGAAGGGTACTATTTTCGATGTAATTTAGATCCTTTGCTAAAAAGGTTTGAAAAGTGTTAATAAAGTTATAAAATGTTTCATAACACCTAGAACAAACATCCCCTTGGACTATTGAAATATTTTTTAAATAGAAATCTTTGAAATTAGTATCTGGTTTGCTAAAGTCTGAATATATAGGATTATCTTGAGGCCATGAAAATTGTTCCATTGCTTTTCTAAACCGCTCTTCTTCTTTTAATCGTCCAAACAGAGGAATTTCTTCAACCTTACAATTAAGTATATTCATTGTAAACAAATCGGTAATAAAAGGGTCTTCTCCAAATATCGATGTGGAATAATTGTGAAATTTTGTGCCTTTAAAAGGAACATTTCCGCCTCCTGAAATTGAAGATCGCATGTCATTGATTACTAAATCTGGTTTTCTTACTAAATATGCATTTATAATGTCGCTAACATCAGTCTCCTTTAAAATACTCTCCTGATTTTCACTTGGCGAAGAAGAATCAATACGAACTTTATTTTCAGGAAATAATAAGGCACTCATTGTATTTAAAGCGAGATTTACCCCATATCTTAAATTTCCATTAATTTGGGTTAATACGATGTACTTTTTGACTTTCTTTAAGATTTTGGGGACTAGATACATTTTTCCATTAATCTCGACTTTTTCCAGTAATTTCGCTTTTTCCACCTTTAATTCTTCCAACTTTAGTTTTGGAAAATTACTTCCATCTAAATATATAAACTGTACATTAATTTCTTTAAAAAACTCGTCCAATCCTAAAAAGGTGGAAACTGTTTTAAGCGGCAATCCACCGTATGGATTAGAAATTGCGTAAATGTTTTTAATTCCATACTCTCTTAAAGTAGAGGTGATTGATTTAATTAAACTAAAACTAACATTCGAGGGATAACCAATAGGTAGAATATATCCAAAATTTATTAAAATATCGTCACTTTCCTCGAAAAGCTTTTCTAATCCCCCTAATTGATTAAATCCCTTAATTATAATGTCTTGCAAGGATTCACTATGGATAACAGTCGTTTTAGATTGCCTCATAGTTAGGAAGCAAATTATTATTTCATTGTATTTAATATTATATGAATTGTTAAAAAAAATAAAACTTTAACCTATGATTAGGAAAAATGAATGTTCTTGAATGGAAAAAAATAGAAATCGCAGATGTAAACGACTGGATTCATCTCTCACAAAAGATAGGAGTAGATTTTGGGTATTCGCTTTTAAAAATATCCTACTTGAAAGCAAATTCGTTAAACTTAGTTCTTTGTTCTTCCGACCTTACGGTTGATGATTTCCTAGAATTCACAAAGGAACACGAATTAAATGATTACACCGTTAATTTCACAGGAGGTAAGTCGTATCAGCTTTATGTGAAACTAAGCGATAGACTCAAATCAGGTTTAATTAGCGAATTCACCTCTAATGCTTACGGAGCCCGAATATTGCTAAAATTAGAGTCAAAAAAAGAAATTTCTGAGGGTATTGTAGTTTCGATAGGTACTGGTACTTCAATGGTATTATTTGATGGCGAACAAATCGAACACCTTGGAGGTACTGCATTAGGAGGAAGTTTTTTCCATGCCGTTATGGGATTAACCTTTTCAGAAATCGATTATAATAAATTAATCAAGTTAAAAGGTAATAGATATAATTTAGATCTAAAAGTTTCTGATATATATTCCGATGAAGATCCCCGAATATCTAATGTTTTTAGAGAATTTACTGCCGCTACACTTGGTAAGGTGTCCGGGTTAAAAGATCCGAAGTTGGTGAATATTGGAGATTTTAGTGATTCTCTCATAAACTTCATTGGTGAAAACCTCGGTATTATAGCTTGTTCCACAGCTAAAGTATATGATACTCAAAACATACTATTTTGCGGAGGGTTTCTTCAGAAAAATAGGAGTCTAACCCGAACACTTAAAGCATTGTGCAAAATGAATCAACTTAACTGTTATTTTTTAAAAAACCCAATTTTCCACGGAGCGGTTGGAGCTCAATCCCAATAACAACTAGCAAACTGATTTTATCCCTATCTATTTATTTTCACAACTTATTTTTCCAATATGAGAGTTTTGTCGCTTAAAATCAGTAGAAAATATAAATGTTCACCAAACTGTTCAGTAAAGTGACCAAAACACTTAAATACTAACATAACCATATGGTGTAATGGTGTTATACAATCATGGAAGTTATGACCGAGAAAGATCGGAAAAAACTAATCTTTGATACGTATAAATTTGGAGGTATAAGCTTACGCCATCAAATTCTAAGATTGCACAAGAACGGAGCTAAATTTCCAATTAGCAAGGTATATATTGACGATGGTCTATTAGATCCCGATGTATTGTACACCCTAATCTTATTACCAGAAGCTAATATCGCAGCAAAGAAAAGCGTAATTTTATCCTTTTTCCAACGGAAAACTGGTCCAGTTATTTGGGATGCTTTTCCAAACGACATCCCCGAGAGAGAAAAATCTAATATTGTCGCTGTTATGGCACATACCGCTAAAGAAGGATTTTACATCCATCAAACGAGCGCAATATCTTCGCTAAATTATTATTTTGAAATTCCTTCGGAATGGGCTCGTGGGAATAAGGAAATGTTAATGGTAAGCGTAATATTAGATCGGATAATTGATGATTCAGTAGAAAAAACAGTTAAAACGCTTTTAACTAGTTTTGTTTCAGAATTAAAAGAAAGCGATAATTTGTATAAAGCATTGTATGTAAAAGATTTGGATAAATATTCAGAAGAACAACAATCAGATATCTTAAAAATTAGTGAAAATCTAAGATCAATCCTAAAGGAAACTTATCAAAAAATTAAATTGTCAACTGACCAAATAAAAAACTGATACATTTTTTTTTACATTTTCTAATTAAAATTCAATCTTCCTATTTTTGTTACCTTCTAACTGAATTTTTAAGGGAAGTCATTTTATAAAGGTGACCCCTGCCAAAAAGACCGAAATACACGGTCAAAAAGACAAAAGGGTAAGGAGGGTGATATAATGCGTAGATTATACGCAAACCAAAAGACAAAAATCCAGGGTTTTGGCAGGGATCATGGTTAATTTTTCATCTAATCTGTAAGAATTGATGTTCAATTTTTGTATATAACATATAGGTTTCGTTATTTAAGTTTCTTTTGCTTATAATTTTTTACCAAATATAATAACATTTTTGTAAAACACATGTGAAGAGTATGTGCCCATTTGGAGGTAAATCTTCTCATTCTAGACAAACTCAAAGATACACTATAAAATGGGCACGTTGTATGAGCACATACAACATAATACTCATAGTAATTCGATCTAATTAATCTTATTATCGAAAAAGTACACGAATAAAAAAGTATCTATATGCTTTCCGAATGGCGTTTTAGCATATCTTCGTTGGTGATCTTCATTTTTATCGCTAACTCAGCGATTATTGCGTCTAAATAAACGAATGCAGCGACTTCAAACATAGTACCTTCTGGAGTTAGTACCGCCGAATCGTCGTGGAGGTCAATTTTATCTCGTTTGGTTCTCCCTTTTAGCTTTATTGTGATATCTCCTACCCTTCCTATGATGGTTTCGGGGTGCGAAGTAATGGTTATTATACTATGAGGTTTTACCGTATTAACGTAGTTTTTTAGTAAGCTTACCACGATTGCAGTAGTGCCTGAACCTGAGAGTACAATGAGTACATCGTTTTTTGAAAGTGCGGGAATACTCGCCATGTTGGTCACCATATACACTTCTGCCCCGAAATGGACTAATCGAGTCGCAAAGCATTGTAATATGAAAGCAGAGCGTCCTGAGGCTAACAAAAAGAATCTCCGCTTGCTAATGAGCCCATCGTACACGACATTAATAAATTCTTGAGTGTGTTCGAAGTTTTTTAATTTATGCAAGTATTCCATGTTTGATTCTAGATTTTTTAACAGCAGTTCCATGGATTGAAACAAAATCTCTTTTGCTTTGCCATTCACAATTACATTTTTAGATTCTTTATCAGCTTCGTCAGCCATTTTTTATCACGTAAAGTAGAATAATTTATCTCGGTCACGATACAATAATGAAGCAAATTAAAAATAAATTACTGTATCTTAATACTTAGTTTTTACCAATTCTTTTAAAATACATTATCAACGGTTTAATTTTAATACTTTTTATATAATTAAAAAAAAATGAATTTATATGGCTTATTATTAAGGTTAGATAAATAAAAAGTGAGTAAATAATACTATAAAAAAAAAAGGGGGTAATGCTTATGCTTACATGTATTTTAATGCTAACACAAGATCGTTTTTTGTGATTTTCTTGCGGTTTGCATGAGTTGTAAATGCACGAGCTTGCTCGGTTAAACCAGTTGCGGTCTTTTCGAGGTGGTCAATTAACAAGTCAACTGCGTTTCGCGCAACAATGGACGCACCTTGCTGTTTCATTAATCTTCGGATTGGAGACCAAGCAAAGCTATGTTTCTTTTTAGCCATTTTTATTTTCCTCCACTAATTTTTGTTTTTATTTCTAAAGTTATAGATTTTAATTTTTTTTTAGGAATTTTTTTAAGATTCTTAGTTAAAATAATACTCGAAGAGGTATTTAAACTTATTGGTAGGTTGGGCAGTATGTGAAGAGTTAGTCGAAAAAAAATTACGACAAAATAAGTACTATTAACATCATAAATTTTTATTCAGTCATCATCCCATGAGTGATCACACTTGAAAGATCAACTTAATTTATTTGTAATTGAGTAATAGGGATCTATATTTTGAGGATGTAATATTCGTATATAGAAAACATAGGGTGTATTGAAAAATTAAAAATATTTAGATCAAATGCGTAAACTATAAGATAATATGGTGATATCATTACTGCGATCATAAATATTTAGTAAGTCATTGACTTATTGACTTTGTTTTATATAAAATTGTGAATTGGGTGTATAACTAATCTCACCAAATACTAATATGTTTACTATTTGGTGATTTTCACAACTTTTTTCTAAATTCAGTTAATGGGAAAGTTCACTCAAACCATCTAAAAAGTGTCAATATCAAATACTCTAAAAATAATCTCATCACCTAGATATAAGAAGTTAAATATCACTAAACATCCAAAAACTTCAAGAAAATGCCATTTAAAAATTTATAAACACAAATTTTAATTATCCTAAAGGTTTTTATCAAATTAAATAGCAAATCAAAACCCTTTGTACCTATTATAAAAAAATGTCTCAACAACAAATAATGGTTCCCGGCGCTGCGAGCGTTGCGATAAAGTGTAAGGACGGTGTGGTATTAGGAAGTGATCGCAGAGCGACTTGGGGATATACGGTTACGAATAAAACCACGCGTAAAGTGTTTAAGATAACAGATCATATTGGTCTTGCGGCTTATGGATTAATTGGAGACTTCCAGATCTTAGTTAGAATTTTACAAGCTCAAGCTAATCTGTACGAGCTAGATGCGGGAGAACGAATCTCTACCAAAAGTCTAGCCAAGTTAGTTTCAAATTACCTTTATTCAAGAAAGATGGCTCCATTATATACAAATTTGATAGTAGCAGGAGTCGATAAGGAGAGCCCTATGTTGTACACTCTTGACGCGATCGGTTCGTTAATCCCCGAAGATTACGGAGCTACTGGAACTAGCATGCTACTATCTTATGGCATCTTAGAAGCTGAATATAATCCCGAAATGACGGTTACAGAAGGAGAAAAACTCGTTGAAAAAATCATAAGAAATACAACCAAACGCGATGTGATGTCCGGAAATGGAATTGATATTTTGGTAATAACTGATAAGGGAGCCGAGGATAAGTTCTTTGAAATAAAAGAACTTGGTGAATAAAACTTTTGGTTCCATTTATTTAAAAATTAATTATTAAAACTACACCTAACAAGAAGTTCTTATTTCTGTTCCAACAGCAAAGTTAAGCGATTAACAAATAATTTATTGTAGCAAAAGTTATACAAAGTGATATTACCTAATTGGATTTGAATTTTGATCATGTTTAACTTAATTAACAATCCTTTCTCAGAGAAAAATAAAGTAATTCCATTTACTAGAGAAGAAATCTCTTCAATTGTCAGTGAAATCAAGGTTCGTGCTACAGATCCGAAATCAAAAGATAATTTAGACTTGTTTATTAAGTCCAAATTAAATCCTGATTTATTGAATCAAAGTTTAGAATATTTAGCTGATCTTGACAAGTTCTTGAGAAACCTTGAGAATGTATATTTATCAGAGAAAAATTCTGAATTTAAATCTCATTACCGTGCTTTACATGATAACTTATTAATCGAACTTGGCAAAATCCAGGTTAATATTTCAAGTCTTGTAAGCAATGCGCGTAGTTTGAAAAAAGTAAAAACCCAGATTTATTACTACGATAAAATTTTTAACTCTTTTGAAAAGTTAAGTAATTTATTAAGAATAATTCGGGAACGCATTACTAATCGGTTAAATAATGCCGTTTCAGATTTTCAAAACAATGTCTTATTGTGGACGGAATCAGCAAAAATAAAGAACACTGTGTTTGTTTATAAAGAAGAAACATTTGATTTTTTAAATTGGAAGGAATTTGCGAATCTCCGACTAATGATCGAAAGCTTTAACGACGCGCATCCAAAACTTTTGCAAAAGAAGAAAAGGCATAAGCAATCAACTAGTTTTGCAATGAATGAACTTGTAGGAAAAATTGAAACAAGACATAAGTCTCGAATCCCTCTCTATTTAGAATTACTACACCTTTTAAATACCTTAGGCGTAATCAAAGAAGATAAAAACGGACAATTTTATAATGTTGTAACTAAAAAAGAAATCCAAGATAAAATAGATGGTTATTTTGAAAAATTACTGAGATTGAAAGCTATTTCCTTGTTTTCTGAATTTTTAAGCGAAATGTTAAAAAGAAACCCCTCTGAAAAAGATCTTGAGAAGCTAGAGCACAAACTCACAATTATTATCAAAACCAATGTTTCTTTATTATTCTCTGAAGCCTCATCGTATTTCTTCAGGAATATCGACGATCGTTTCTACTCAATTGCTAAAACCACTGAAAGTAAAGCCGAAATCGATGGGAAAATAAAAGAGATTTACAGTGAATTGGATACATTTAATTCGATTTATCAGAAAATAGTGGATTGGATATCTTCAATAGAGAAAATGCTTAGTCCATTCGATGGGACTTCAAAAAAATTTAATGTAATTATTTCTAATGTGATTTCTGATATTGAGCGAAGAAAGATTGAGTACAAAAATTACATTAAAACAATGAAAGACGAAGAGATCCGGCTTGATGTACGCAACTTTGTAGATACTAAGATTTCTGAATTAAATGGCATCCTTGCAGGTTACGAAACCGAAACTTCCACAATAATCAAGGAAGAATTACCGCAGTTAAAGCAAATCACCAAGATATTAAACGAGTTTAAAACTCGTATTCAAAAAATAAAGAAAGAAGTTTACACAAAACTTGATTTATACAAAGAGGATGACATTGATCTCTATCAAATTATAAAAAAGTGGGAGAATGTATTCAGCCAAAAAAGACAACAAATGAGTTTTTTAATAAGGTTGCTACTAAACAAATTGTTTAAGAATTTTAAAGATCTTCTTGAAGAAGAAGGATATTTATTCGCTACAATAACAGAAATTAGTAAACAAATCAATAATTTCGAGTCGCTTCCCCTTAATTTTGCGATCTCTGAAATTTTAGCGGAGAAACTGTCTGAAGACGAGCTAAGAGATAGGATGTCAGAAATAAAATCTAAGATTGATCAATTAAATAAATCACTAGGATTATATCAAGTTGAGTTAACCAAATTAGAGAAAGTGCTTGAAACAAAAGTAAAGAGAAAAAATGGAATAACTGATTCAAAAATTCAATGTACGATTTGCCACGATAATATCAATTTTGTTAAAGATAACATAATAACTTGCCCATTTTGTTCAAGTACATACCATTATTTATGTGTAGCTTCTTGGCTTTCGAACCATAACTCTTGTCCTCATTGCCAAAATAGTTTCCTAAACCCTAATTCTGGATTATTTGAAGAACATTTAGGAGAATAACGATAAAAAAAAACTTATGAATCATTTCTGAATTTTATCTAAATGTGTTACCTCTTCACTCCTAACCGAAAAATTTGCGTCAAGATATAAAGTAAGAGCGTGCATCGGATACTTATCGTGCGAATGGCAGTGAGTATAAATTAAGGGCCAATGAGTTGCTTTTGTTTTATCTATGGTTAATATGTCAATATCTTTTCCTTTTATCAATTTCTTACAAACGGGGCAAATGGTTAACAGTTTTCTAGAAAGATAGTAACGGGTTTTGTGATCGAGATTCCTCATCATCATTCTTATGCTCTTAATGTTTAAATCCTACGATAAAAGTGATTTTTTGGGTTTTTATTATTGAATATTATGCAAATCTTACCATTCAAACGGGATTCTTAATCCTCAGAAATTTAAATTGAAGGAGGGGGATTTACAAATATATTTACCGCCAAATATATTCCAAATCCAATCATGAATAACCCACATAGCAACAATATCGCTTTATAAATTCTTTCGTTTAGAGATTTACCCCCAAAATGGACGAATAGTGAAATTGGAAAATACCAAACGAGATCTCCCAATTCATGCCCCAAAAAGAACAGCAAAAGTCCAATCGGATCGTTAAAGTTTATTTCAAAGTTAAGCATAAAACTCAATCCAATAACCGCCCACCAAAAAAGAAAGTAGGGATTCGAAAGACTTACAATCATACCTCCAAAGATACTATTATCTTTGATTTTGGGTCTGTTATTTTCAATGTCCATAATTTCAATCGATACACCTTTTATAACTGTGTTTTTTATAACCAATAATCCATATATGATTAACAATGTTCCTCCAACAACTCCAACGATCGTTATAATTACAATATTTCCTAAGAAAAAGTTAGCTCCTAAAAGTAATGCGACGATCAAAAGGAACTCAATTAGCGCATGACCAAAAATTATTAACAATCCTTCCAAGTACCCGTATTTACTTTTTAATGATTTATAAATTGTAAAGGTGAGTAACGGTCCTGGAGAAAGCGCTCCGGTTAGAGCAACTAGAAAAGAAAATACGAATACATATATCATACTTCTAAATGTAATTTAATAGGAAAAAAAGGCTTTATAGAAGATTAGTCCATCTTAGAATTAAGAGTATTATAAACAATACAATAATAATGGGCATCATGAATACTAAAAACATCCAAGCCCCTTTAATCATCGATCTATTCCAAAATTTAACGCTATCCTTAAAATCTTCGCGAGTTTTCTCTTGCCAATTTTCGATGCTTTGCGTAAATTTCTTGGTTTGCTGTTCCCATTGTTCTTGAGTTTCAATTTGGGTTTTTTTTATATTTTCTCCCATCTTTGTCACATTCTTATCCCAATCCGATTTCATTTTGTTAAAAAAGTTATCAATTTTCCCCTTATTCTTTTCCCAATTTTCTTTGTTTTTCTTTGCTTGTTCTTCTAAATTAGTCTTGAATTTTTGAAAACCATCGTCAAGGGTTGAAGTAAAGTCATTCCATCCCTTTTGAAAAATGTTTTCAGAGGGCTTTTTTTGAATAGAATTTTTTTTATTATTTTCATTGCTCATATTTTAAATAATAGTTATGCTAATATTTAAAATTAGTAAATTAATCCTAACTGGAATTATATTTAATCTAAGGAGTGGTTTACGAGAATTTAAAATAGTATCCACCTTTATCAAGCTAAAAAGGAAATTCGTATAATTTTTATCAAATGAAAAAAGTCGAATAACTATGAATTTTGAAATCTTAGAAAAGACACCACTTTACCGTTCGTTTTCTGAGTTAGGTAAGAGAATATACCTTCCGGATGGAATATTTTATTGGACAGAACGCTCAAAAGAAGAAGCAGACTTAAGTGGAACAATTGGTTCGGCTTATGCACACAGAAAGGATTTTATCAATAGTAGTTCAAACGATTGGGTTCCTTGCTACTTAGAGCCGATAAGCAAGTACATTAATTTCCCAGTAGATAATTTGGTTCCTTACGCTTCAATTCCTGGACTGGCAGATTTAAGATCTCTATGGAAAGATTGGATTCTGAAAAAATCTTTGGTAGAACAAACCGATTATAGCAAAGAGTACGAAAATATCTCGAACTATATTTCTACCCCAATTGTTACCTCGGGCTTGACTAATGGTACTTTTCTAAGTTGTAGTTTGTTTTTAAATAGCAATGAGGTCATTATTTCACCCAATAAAAGGTGGGGAAATTACGATAACATAATAACGCGTTTAATAGGAGCGAAAATTAAAAGCTTTCAATTTTTTACCGAGAATGGGCTAAATATCGGGGATTTAAAAAGCATTCTTGAAGAAGTAGGAGAATCTCAGGAAAAGATCGTTATAATATTGAACTTTCCAAATAATCCAACAGGTTATGTTCCAAATGGAGAAGAAGCAAAGAATCTTATCATTATGTTAAAAAAAACCCAATTTAAGCTTCAGAAACCATTCGTAGTTATTGTCGATGATGCATATGAGCCGTTTGTTTTCAATTATAACGCAATTAAGCGTTCGATATTCTACGATTTACTTAAAATAAACCAAGATATAATTCCAGTAAAATTAGATGGCATTAGCAAAGAATTTCTCTTATATGGAGGTAGAATTGGATTTATCACAATTGGATTAAAGCAACATTGGGTAAACTCCCAAGCTGAGCTCGAAACACTTAAGGTAGAATTGGATAACAAGTTAAAAGGGCTAATTAGAAGTACGGTATCAAATTGCAATAGATTTTATCAATCCTTAGTTATAAATTTGTTTAAGGACATTGGCGCTGATGTTATTACGAATGCTCGAAAAAGAATTGTTGAATTATTAAGGCAACGATACTTAAAAATTAATGCCGAACTTAGTCAAATTAACAATCCTAATTTTACGCTTGACCCCAATTCAGGCGGATTCTTCGTATTTCTAAATTTAGAACCTTCAAAAATCAGAGCCACATCTTTTGCCAATTACCTGCTAAAGAATTATCATCTGGGCGTAATTCCAATCGAAAATGAGCAAGAACAGGTTAATGGAATTAGAATTGCATATTGTTCGATTGATATCACCCAAATTTCTGAAGTCGTCAAGAGGATTGAAGACGCTCTAATCAATTATTTAGCATGAAAAAGCAAATGTATTTTTACAAATGTCGCTAGATTTTAATAACCTTAATTTATCTTATTTCAATATAAAACTTTTAATAGATTAGCTTGCATATTTATTATTAGTTTTCAAATATATAGAAAAAACAATAACAAAAGGTTTTGAATATATGAAGTTGTATATGATAGATCGAGGCGATTTAAAAGAAATCTCGAAACCTATATTCTCTACAGGAGATACATACCTTTTAGACGACCAACAAACGATCTATGTATGGATTGGGAGCAAATGTAGCGTTGATGAAAAGACCACAGGAGCTGCTAACGCCCGACAGTTGGATCAAGAAAGAGGAGGCGCAGCTAAAATAATAACAATCGATCAAGGCCAAGAAATCAAAGAATTCTTACAACTTGTAGCTCCAATGGGAGCAATGAGAATTGTGGACAAAAATCTGGCTCGTACAATGCTGAAGGATGTAGTGACCGGAGATTACGCTCAATTTGCAGAACACAAAAATGTTTTATATCGAGTTTCATCCGAAGAATTTGCTGATATCAACGCGATGAAAATGATACAAGTTCCTTATTCTAAAGATTCTTTAGATAGCGAAGATTGTTTTGTTTTAGATTTAGGGACCAAAGTTTATGTATGGCAAGGAACTGCCTGTAACGTAAAAGAAAAAGTAAAATCAGGACAATGGGCTAGACAAATTGATGCTGATCGCGCTGGTGCACAAAATGAGATCATATTTGAAGAGGGAGCAGACGCCGAATTTATTGCCGCTTTAAATAAAGGAGAGGACTATAAAGAATCTGATGCAGTTCAATTAAGGGCAGAATCAGAATTAGAACCTGAGACTCAAGCAGACAAAGCCGCTGAAGCAATTCAACCCGAGATGAAAGCGGAAATTAAAGATCAAGGGGGAGAAACTTGGGGTGAAGAACCTATCGAAATTGTTTCTGGACCTGAAATAAAAGAAGTAACTTCATCTAAAGCTGCACCTGGAATCCCTGGTCGTGTAGATGATTCTATAATGGCTATTGAAAAGCACGAAGGAAGGAGAATTTGTCCTAAATGCGGCGAAGATCGAAAACACATGATCCACGAAAGTGTTGATAAGGGTAATATCATCGTAGATTATCCGCGTATGTATGGTAAGAAGTATAAGTGCGGGAAATGCGGTGTAGAATGGAGAGAAAAATAGATAAGTTTTTTTCTTTTTTATTATAATTTTTTTAAAGTAATTCTTTAGATAGTATAATCTATTAGGTTTTTGAAAGGTCTCTTCTTAGAAGTTTAATTTTTTTTTTCAACTCGACTAATTCTGTTTGTTGTTGCTCGTTTATACGTTCTAAACGAAGGTTTTCGTCTTTGACCTTCTGTAAATCTGTCAGAATTTTGTCTTCTATCTTTTCTGCTTCAATTAACTTTTGAGCCATTTTTTTCTCGTTTTTTTCAAGAAGAACAAGATTTTCTTCTTTACTATCTAGCTTTTCTTGTAAATTAGTAACTTTTTCAGTTAGGCTACCATTATTTTTTTGGGCTATTTCGAGTTTTTCCTCCAATTTTTCAACCTGTTCGGCGTCTAAGCTTTCTTTTTGTTTTAACTCTTCGATTTCTATCACTAAAGCTTTGATACGCTCCTCTTTTTTTTCTAAATCTTTTTTTACAAGCGAAAAAGTCTCTATGTGTTGCTCTAATTCGCCACTTTGTTTTTTACTAAGGCTAATAGCATTCTCAAGTTCGAAAATATGTTTTTCCTTTTCAGTGATTACTTCGTCTTTTTTTTCTAGTAATAGATTTACTTTTTCAAATTTGGATTTTTGTACGGTATCTCCTTCCAAATATTGAAGTTGTTCCTGTAACTCTTTAATTAATGTTTCTTTATCATTTAGTTCTTGAGATAGTTGTTCAACATCGCTCCCTTCTGATTTTAACTTTTCGTTTTGTTCTTTTAAAGCGACTATCATCTTTTCTTGTTTTTCGATAGCATACTGAAGATTTTCAATTTCTTCTTTTTGTTTCTTAATGGATTCGTTTTGCTTGCTTAAATTATTGTAGAGCTTTTGAATGTAATTTTGTTTTTCTTTGATTTTCTCAAGCTGTTCGTCAATTACATTTTGTAATTCTTGCATCGTTTCTTCTCTAATCTTGATTTCAGCATGTATCTGTTCTTGATTTTCAATGGATTCCCCATTAGATAAACCATTCTGTCCCAATTCTAACAATTGTATCTTCATCTTTTCTAAATCTTGCTCGAGCTCGCGTTTATCAATTTTAAGTTGAGACCTTTCTTTGACAATTTCGTTTATTTTGTCGGTTAACTTTGCGTTTTCTTCCCTTAAGAAACGAATTTGTTCAGGATCGAATTCTTCCTCTTCAGTCGAACCCTCTTCTTCTTCGCTTTCCTCAACCCACCCCAGAGTTGACAAGGCCTCAATAATGTTTTTATCTTTTTCGTCTTCGGGATTCTCTGGCATAGTTTTTTACCAATTATGTTGAACTTTAATGATATATGTAATATTCAGTATATGGTTTATTAAATTTTTTGATAAATTAAAAGTACTCATCTAAGGTACCAATTCTTTTGATAAAAGGTTTTACTGTTTTCGATTTTTATTTTACAATGCCTAATACCTGTTTATTAACTTCGATCTCTTTCAAAAAATTAAACTTAATTGCATTTAGCTACTATTTTCCTCTTCTAAGTTAAACTTTCGCACCAGCTCGTGTTTTTTAATATATTTTAAGTCTTTATATCGGTATTTTTCATTTAAATACATTTCCTCAGCGCTTTTGTATTTCTTTTTAGCTCTTCGGTATTTTGATAAATTCCTCCATTTATCTTTTTTGTATTTTTTATATTTATCTTTTGCTTTCTCGTATTCTTTTTTAGCGTGTTTTAATTTCTTTTCTGATTGCTTGTATTGCGAGTATTTTTTTTTTATTTCTTTACGGAATTTCTCTCCTATCTCTTGGATATTTAATTGGGTCAAATCTTTCTTAAAAGATTCAAAGGATTTGAACTGTATTACGTAGATTCCAAGCTTTTTGGCAGGTACTAAATTCATCAGTTTATCATCAATGAAAATACATTCTTTCTCTTTAGCGTTTAATTCTTTCAATATGTACTTATATTTTTCAATATCTGGTTTTCTTAGGTGTAATTCGTTCGAGAGAAATATGTGATCGAATAAGTCGAAAAATCCTCTAAGCTTATTACATTTACCGTGAATACCATAGGTATTAGACATTAAACTGACTATAAATCCCGCTTTACGCAACCTTTCTGTGATTTCTTCCATCTCTGGAGAGAGTTGTGTGACCATTGAATACAATTCAAACCAGAGATCTAAATAATATTCTATATTGACTCGTTTCGGTGGTAACGCGCCATTTTTCTTCTGATTAGGATAATAAAATTTGTCGAAGAGAAGCTCCAAAAATTCTCTCGCATCAATAATTCCAGAACTTAACCTCCGCCGATGTTTTGCTACATAATGATCTTCCTTCGATATTGAAGTTCCTAAATCTGCATTGATTATTTGTACCAAATTCTTTACTATATTAGGAGCTTCGACCATTACTCCACCGAAATCGAACAAAAAATGCTTTATTTTGTAGAGTTTTACTTTTTGAGTTTCGAGAACTTTTCTATCATAATGTTGCGGTTTCTTTTTATATTTTTTTTCGAAACTCATTGTTTTAAGGTCAAAGGTATGGCTAAGTTTAGTTTAGAATACTAAGAACATATTTCTTAATAAATTACAAAAAGTTGTTCCTTTTTAATTTAATTTGTTTTAACTCCCTTACCTGCAGAACAGAATACATATTTACGATCTAACAAGAATTTAGTAAAATAACCAATGCTCAAAGCAACTAAAAAACTAACTTCCAAGGGAGTGAATAAAAAGTTAGTTAGTAGGAATTGAATACCTATATTTTCAAGGGTAGTGAGAATTGCAAAAAAGAAGTAAAGAAAGAATTCTTGAGTGGTTTGCTTGATCTCTACCGAACGCTTATTAAACACCAAAAATTTATCTAAGAAGAATTTAACTAAGTAAGTTATACCCACTGCGAGTATTGAACCTATTAACTCAGGCATTTTAAACACCTCAACTGAGCAGTAAAATGTGTAAACAATTTCGTTTTCGCCAAAATTTGTACAAATAGTTGGGGCAATTACTAACTGATTTAACTTTTGAATTATGTAATTTAAAAGAATCATAACTGCTGCAAAAGAAAAATATAATAGCATTTGTCTTTTTAATTTATTTTCTCTCGTATTTACCTGCATCATCTTGACTTTAGTACCTATAATTTTGAACCACAAACCTCGCAGAATCTCAAGTTTCTCTTAGTTACTTCGACTCCGCAATTTGAACAAAATTTTGAAGTAATTTGGGATGTATTTAAAGGTTTAGGTTTTTTAGCAGCGTAATCTTGTTCACGATAAGGGGGATTCTGATTTAAAGGAGATGATTGAGACGATTGTTGTGATTGAGTGCGCCTTACTCTTTGGTTTTGATTATAATTTCTTAAAATACAAGGTACGAAAAAAAATAGTGGAAGTACTATGGTTAAGTCAAAAAGAACCAACACAAAAGTTAAAGCAATTAGCCCAATTGCCAATATGTATATATAGATCTTTTTCATACTTATTAGTATCCGATTATTTAATTGTTAAATATATTATTTTTCCAATTTCTCTCTCCAATCTTTGTTTTTCTTTTCTGGTAAATCCTCGTTTTTATCATAATCCAGATTAGAAGGTTGTATCTTTTCTTTCCAACTTGTTAAATCTTGATTTGGAGGTTGCGTTTCTAAGGTATTTATATCTCCAGTATGAGTTAATTGAAAAGAGTCTTCTTCACCTGTATAGCTCATTCCCGAAATTTGTTTGAGCAGATTATCTCGCTTGTCAACTTTTCCAGTGAATCGTCTGTATGCATAATTGATTCCAAAGAATCCAAACGAAAACAAAAGCGAAAACAAAATGTAAAAGAAATACCACTCGGGAAAATCGGCATACACAAATCCTAATACCGCAAAAATAACTAAAAATATAACGCATCTTATGCAAAGGGGTAAAACTTGTTTTACCATCATCTGTTTAGTGAGTTGAAGAGACTCAGCTTGAATTTCTCTTAATAGTTGGTAATCTCCAATAGCTTGAGCGGTTCTCATTCTTTCTTGGAGGATGAGCGCTTTTTCTTGGATTCCCGTCATTTTACCTTGTTTTGCTCCCATAATCCTATTCAAAATTATGCCAAATATCGTTAGACCAAGAGTAATCAAAAATATTTGGAAAACATAATCTACAAAATTAGCCATGTTATCCTTTAAAGAAATTTAGTAAATTTATAATAGTGATTTGTAAAGTTGTTAAAGCCTATTATTATGAATTTCTATTAAATTTTGCGATACATCAAGTTAAATTCCCATTATAAATACCCATTAAGTATTTAGAAAATAAAGTTGCCCAGTTCGCCGGCATAGACGACACAATCGCACATCCCAATCGGCAGTGTTGACAAAAAGAAAATCCATCGTGGGTTTTCATTATTTTCTTAACAGCCGGTGAATTATAAATGTCAAATAGAGAATATTCTAGGGCGCTGAGGTTAACTAAAGGATGGATTTTACACGGAAAGCTAACAAATCCATCATATCTAACAAATAAATAAGCTTCTGCTACGTGACATCTTAAAATGTTTTGATAATAATGTGGATTTCCCCCAAAACCACCCTTTTCTATAATTTGTACACTCAAAGGATCAGTTAATACATTTTTGTATTTTCTATTAAGCTTATTCACAACTTTAGCCCATAACTCCAAATTTGGAATTAACTCTTGAACATTATCTACGCATATGCGGTAATTATAAAAATCTCTTGAAATGTTTTCACATGGGTATAATTCAATCGAAGATCCTAATGATTTAGCTAATTTGCACATATCATCCAAATACAATAAATTTTGCTTCATTACGACAGTGCTTATTATTGTTCTTATACCTAAACTATTAGCTAGTTTTATCGATTTAATAACCTTATCATAAAGCTTCAATCCTCGAAATTTATCGTGGGGCTGAGCTGAAGGGAAATCGAGAGAAACAAGAATGTAATTTAATCCCTTTAGACCGTTTAATTTAAGAAGATCGTATAAATAAGATCCATTTGTAGCTAATCCAACCACCATTTTCTTTTTCTGTCCAGTGTAATTAATTAATTCTGGAAGGTCGCTTCTTAGCGTAGGTTCACCACCAGTGAAAGAAAGTGCCACTACACCTAACTTTGAGATTTGATCAATAATGTGTTTAACCTGATTGGTATCCATCTCCCTATTGAGTTCTAAGGGATGTATGTTTTTAGAAATTGAATGAATTGAACAAAAGGAACAGCTTGCGTTACATCTTAAAGTAAGCTCGATCTGGGCGGAATATGGAATCTTAAATGTAGAGACTCGATTTAAAATAAAATTTCTCAAATACGAAATACCATTTACAAATTTTATCGCGGGAATATATACCCCTCTCTCGAACAATTTTTAAGGTTTCTATATATTTTGGATAATAAAATTTATGTACCTACTCTAACATTATCCATTCTCATTAGAATAATTTGTTATAATCAAAAGTGTATTTGACTTATTTAAAAATTTTACATTCTATTTTTACAAGTTTCAATTAATTTCCATCACCTAAAACTATTTCTTTCATAGTTAATTTTATTTATAATGGAAAGTTATTACAGAGCAGAGTTTTTTCGCAGGAGAAATAAGTTTCTAACGACTAAGTTTAAAACGAGTTTACGGCAAATTCTTAGTTACCTGTGGGAATACAAATCCTTGTTTACATTTATAATAGCTTTAGGACTTGTACAATCTGTCCTCTTTTTAACGATACCATTGTTATTGGGACCTACTCTCGATATTCTAGTGAACCCCTCCATTCCAATCACGACTGTCATTCCAACTTTTATAATTTTGATTGGGATCCAAGGAGTTGTAGGAATTTTATTCGGAATTCGCATCTATATAAACAGATGGATGGGTGCAAACATTATTTATAACATTCGGAACGATCTATTTGCCACAATCCAGATGATGAGCTATGGATGGCTCGATAAAATGAAAACAGGAGAATTAATTTCAAGGACAACTAGCGATGTTGATTTGTTAAAAGAATTTTTAGGTAATAACTTTCAGTTTTTTATTAGACAGGCATTTACATTTTGCTTTAGCTTTCTTATCTTGTTTATAATAAATGTGCAACTCGCGTTTTATGTATTAATTATATCTCCAGCTCTATTTTATGTTTTGTTTGTTTTTAGGAAAAAAATGCGACCTGCGTTCCGAAAATCCAGAGAGTCTTATGCCGTTTTAACCCATAGAATTCAGGAAAATGTTCAAGGGATAAAGATTGTTAAATCATTTGCAAATAAAGACTATGAAATAAACAAGTTTAAAGTTGACAACGATGAATATTACGACGATTCAGTTAAAATTATTAAGTTACAAGCGACATTCGACCCTATTATTTACTTAATTGACAATATCGCATTTTTAGTAGTTATTTTGGTCGGGGGTGTTTTTGTATTCGGAGGAAGAATGGGTTTTGGGGACTTGCTTTCGTTTATTTTGGTTATGAATTTTTCTGTCGATCCATTATATTATATATCGCGCTTTTTAGCAAACCTACCTCAAATCTCTGAAACTTGCGACAGAGTCACCTTTATCCTTAATTCAGAAATAATGGTACAGGAAAAAGAACACGCAATAGATCTACCTGAAATTAGGGGGGAGATTGAGTTTAAAAATGTATATTTTGCTTTCGATCCTGAAAATGAGCATTACATTTTGAAAAACATTAACTTTAAGACTAAACCCGGAGAAAATATAGCTATATTAGGAGCTACAGGTTCAGGAAAATCCGCCCTTGTAAAGCTAATACCCAGATTCTACGATGTAAACAAAGGAGAGATCCTTGTTGATGGAATTGACATTAAAGATGTTAGATTTAGATCACTGAGAAAACAAATCGGATATGTATCCCAAGAACGATTACTATTCTCTCGTTCAATCAGGGACAATATCGCTTTTGGAGAAAGAGATATGTCAGAGGAAACAGTTAGAAGCGCAGCTATATCCTCTGATATTTTTAAATTTATCGAAAATGAACTAGCCAATAAATACGAAACTAAGGTAGGGGAGAGAGGAACTACCTTATCGGGAGGTCAAAAACAGAGAGTGGCAATTGCACGGGCTTTAGCCATCAAACCTAAAATTCTCATTTTAGACGATTGTTTTAGTTCAGTTGATGTTGATACAGAGTTCAACATTCAACAACATTTCAGAGAAGTCTTCAAAGAATGTACGACTTTCTTGATAACTCAACGCTTGAGTACAGTTAGGCACGCAGATCGAATAGTTATTTTAAATAATGGAGAAATCAGCCAAATCGGTTCTCATGAGGAGTTAATTAAAGATAGGGACGGAATTTACTATAGACTTTATACTACATTAAAAGTGGAGGAGAGGGCACTATGAACGAGGTTAAGAGCTATGAATTTACGGAAGAGGAAAACAAAGCAGTTAAACTAAATCCTTTTTATGTATTTGTTAAGTTAATTAAGTTAGTAGGTTGGGGAAATAAAAGATACATTGCTCCACTTATCGTATTAATGGCGTTAAACTTAATATCGAGCTTAATATCTCCCCTCCTTTTTAGAAATCTTGTGGATGTAGGATTAGGATTAGGATCTGATTCTTCTTCTGGTAATTTGAACGTTATTTTATCTCTTGGAGTAGTTTACTTTTTTCTCTCGATTACTGTTGTCCTCACAAGAATTGGTCAAGGTTATATCATAAATAAAATAGCCATTATGACCATGTATACCCTCAGAAAAGAAATGTTCGTTAAACTTCAAGAATTAGGTCTAGATTACCACGATAGCCCCGACAAAACTGCTGGAAAAAAAATATCTTATTTAACGAATGATGTAAACACTATTCAAGAACTTATTCAATCAGGAATGTTGGTAGTATTTGCAAATATTTTCCTTGTGTTTGGGGCACTTATACTCATGTTAATGCTTAGCATTCATTTAACGTTAGTATCCTTCCTTATCATTCCTTTAATATTAGGAATTGGAAGTTTTATATTTGGTAAAGCTCGGAAATACTATAGGCAATTACGAAAAAATGTATCAGAAGTCACCAGTACATTGGACGAATCTATTACCGGAATGCGGATCATCCAAGCCTTTGCGGTTGAATACGAAAATTATGAAGAATTTAGCAATGCAACAGAGAAAGAAAGAACAACCACACTCAAATCTGCGAAGTTGATGGCCTTTGTTCCTGGTATTGTAATCTTTGTTATGGTGTTTGCGATTGCGACCATGTTTTTTGCCGCAGGAATTTTAATTAGAGAGGAGGTTGTTTCTTCAGGTACTCTTGTAGCATTTATCTTCTATATTTTCCAATTTTTCGAACCACTTATTAGTCTGATTGGCTTCGTGACCTTGTTCCAAAATTCTCTTGCCGCAGGATCCAGAATGATTAGGTTGCTCAGAGAAAAACCATCAATAACCGATAAACCAACTGCCAAACCAATTAGTGCAATAAGAGGAAAGATCGATTACAAAGATGTTGATTTTTATTACGAAATTAACCAGCCAGTATTAGAAAATATAAATGTTTCCATTAAAAGTAGAGAACGGCTAGCTTTAGTTGGGTACACTGGAGCTGGAAAAAGTACTTTTATTAAATTATTAAGCCGTTTTTACGATCCCGTCAAAGGAGAAGTTACTCTTGACGGAACCAATCTTAAAGATTTACAATTAAAAAGTCTTCGACAAAATATTAGTGTTGTTCCCCAAGAAAACTTCTTGTTTTCCGGCACAATAATGGAAAACATCAAATACGGCAAACTAGACGCTTCTGACGCAGAAATTATAGAAACTGCCAAAAAAGTGCATGCTCATTCATTTATTATGGAATTAAAGGATGGTTACAAGACGATTGTAGGAGAACGAGGTAGTAGCCTCTCAGAAGGCCAAAGACAGTTGATTTCTTTCGCGAGGGCTTTAATTACTGATCCTCCTATCTTAATTTTAGATGAAGCTACATCGGCAATCGATCCCTATAGCGAAACTTTAATACAACAAGCACTTGAAATATTATTAAAAGGGAGAACGAGTATTTCTATCGCCCATCGCCTCTCAACCATTATAAACTCAGATAGAATACTTGTACTAAATAAGGGTAAAATCATTGAAGAAGGATCTCATCGTGAGCTAGTTGAATTGAATGGATTTTATAAACATTTATACGAGATGCAGTTTAAAGATCCGTACAAATCTTAAGAAAAACTTGATCTCTTACAAAAAAATTCGTATAAAACTTTGTATCGTTGATGTTTTGGGTTATCAATTCTTATTTATTTTTTTAAATAAAAGAAAATAATTAAATACTGAATTTTAGATAATATATTCAGATCAATAATTTTTTTTAAAGGAGAAACGAAAATTGACTGAATTTGAAGATAAAGTAATAAAATTACTAGAAACCATCAATTCCAAACTTGATAGCCTCTTAGGACAAGGAACCTCAGCACCTGTGGGATCTTCTGAAGTCAAAGTGATTCCAACAACTGCTGCTAGACCTTCTGAAATAGTTGAAAGACAAGAAGAGGCCGAAACAATGAAAGAAAAGCCTCCTGTGGAGGGTAGGGT
>JAHPYY010000076.1 GCA_019058515.1 Promethearchaeota archaeon | reverse complement strand
TATATATACTAATGCTATATTTATTAATTACCGCCTTCTATCTGTGTTCGCTGTTAGTGGAGAGGGCGGAAGTTTTTTATAAGTAAAATGCGAAATGTTATATAGACAAGAGCGAGTATAATATAATGCCCTCAGCTACGGAAGATACTGTAACTAGTATAATAAAAAAAGAATTAGAAAATCGTGGCGTTGCCACTGATATTCTTATTAAACTTCAAACTCCGAAAGGTATCAGGAAGCCCGATCTCTATTGTCGAAACGGTGGAAATTATGTAATTGAAGCGAAAATAAAAGAACGCGATTATCTGAATGTGTTAGGGAAAGTTTACGACGAATATTTGAAGTATTATGATGTGTTAGATCTTGCCGGAGGTTTTGCGTTATTATATCCTGAAGAATTGACTCGGATTCCTATAGAAGATTTGAGGACTCAAGTATACCAAGTAACTTTTCGCGGATATGCGATATTCTCGCCCGTTGACACGCATAGGAATACGTCTCCGTTGCCAACCGGAAAATTAGATGTAATATTAGATAGATTAGCAGAAATCATTTTAGAACCGATGGAAATTGAGGCTGATATAGATTTTTTAATACAGTCTTTTAGAGAAAGCACAAAACTTTTAACCGACGGTTTAAAATCAATTACTGGCAACCAATTTTTGGAAGTTTTCGGAGGGAGGAATATTTTCGAGAATATTCTTCAATATGAAGAAGAAGCTTACCCTTTGGAATCGTTAAGAGTGGGCACAGCATATCTATTGATAAATCAAATAATCTTCTATCATATCTTATCGAAAAAAAAGCCTCAAAAATATCCCGAAATTGATACGACAGCTCTAGAGGAGCCAAACGATCTAAACGGTTATTTTGAAAAGGTTTTAGAGGAAAATTACGAAGTAGTATTTTCTTATGATTTAGCTTCTTGGTTTCTGCGTGGATATTTTGATAAACTCAAGGAAATAATTAACGCGATTAAAGCTCTCTCTCTCGAGAAAATAAACAACGATGTTTTAGGAAGAATCTTTCACGATACAATCCCGTATGAAGATAGAAAATTCGCAGCAGCGTTCTATACTAACATCTTTGCCGCTAAATTATTAGCGAAACTAGCAGTACGCGATTACTCCGCTAAGGTTGCGGATTTCGCTTGTGGAAGCGGAGGTCTATTAGTTGGTGCGTATAATAGAAAGAGAGAATTGATAACCAATCAAAGTATAACTTTTACCGAAGATCACCACAAATCGTTTCTTGAGGAAGATATTCTAGGCGTTGATGTTATGGTTTTTGCTGCTCATTTGGCAGCGATGCATTTAGCACTACAATCTCCTGAATACTTCACCAACCATGTGAATGTCTCTATATGGGATTCAACCGAATTATCCCCAAAATCTACTATCTTGGGTATAGCAGATCGCGAGTATACGATTAGAGGGCAAAGAAGCCTTGACCATTATGCACCTCGCTCAAAACGGAAAAAAGGGACGGCTTCCTTAAAAAAAGGTAAAAAACCTAAACCGATAAAACTCCATAAATTCGATGCGGTTTTAATGAACCCTCCTTTCACGAGACAGGAAAGACTTCCTGAAGAATACAAGGAGCGCTTAACGAGTAGATTTGAGGACTATAGATCTTATTTAGATGGTCAGATGAGTTTTTTTAATTATTTTATACTACTTGGAGATCGATTTTTAAACAAAGGCGGAGTTTTAGCTTTCGTTCTACCTGCAACATTTCTAAGTGTAGAAAGTTCTAGAAAAGTAAGAGAATTTCTCGTCGATCGATACGACATTGAATACATCATAGCAAACAGCGAGGAATTAAATTTTTCTGATTCTACATGGAAAAGAGAAGTTTTAATAGTTGCAAGGAAGAAAGTAATAGACTTTGTAGTTGATGGGTATGATCCAAAAGATATTAAGTATCAAAAAGTTTATAAAATTCAATCTGGAAAGAACCCGCTCGAAAAAAATAAAGCTACTGAAGCTTATTTTAAGTGGTTGGAAAATAAGAAGTCATTTGTTAACTTAATTAGCGATTTAGATTACAAAAATGCCCGCATAAGTTTGGAAAAAATAAAAAGAAGGTATGAGAAGTTAACGCTTGATGAAAGTGAAATGCAGCAAATAATGATAGAGCTTTATAATAGGCATTATAACGAAGATTTAAATACATATACAAAAACGGTTAAGAGATTTCATACTAATTATTTGAGAAACTTAGAAAGTGAAATAGAGGGAGAAAACAATAAGTTTACTTCCATAACTATTATTCCAAAACTTCCTACCAGTGAACAAGAGGTGGAAGAGATCTACGAGGCAATACTAAAATTTAGAGAGAGTGATGCGTTGAGCTCAAATCTCCTCGGGTACAATGTCAAATTTAAGGCACTGAAGAAATCGCTAAAAAATTGGTATAAGTATATTACCTTCGAGGATATTAAAACATTTGAATTATGGGAAACTCTCACTGAAAACAACGAATATTTAATAGGTTTTAGAAGCCTGATTCGAAATAGGAAAAAAAGCAAAAAGATCTCGTTAAAACGAGGTATCGAAACAGCGAAGGGAATGAATGTTCAATACACGATGATCCTCAGCGACGAAAGCAGGGCGGTGAGCGGAAAAGACGCATGGATCGTAAAGAAAATAGATAAATTAAAGAAAGAGGGAGAATCCGAAGAGGAGTGGGTTATCCATGTTAAGAACCGGTTTAATGAAAGAGTCGAATTAAAGGTTCCGAGCGCTTCTGTTGTAGAAGCAATAAGGTCACTATCTAATCAGCCAAGTATGGATATCTCCGATGTTAGAGACTATGTTGTAGTGAGAGGTTTCGACAACGTTAAGGATTTTTTTGAGAGAAAACCAGAGCTGGTGGGAATTTTAGAAAAATGGGAAAGATATGTATTAAATAGACAAGGTAATTTAATAATAATGAGACGAATTTTTTTACCAGCTCCAGGAACTAAATTCTTGGCGTTTTATAGCAAAAATCCTATTGCACCTCCAGGTGTATGCTGGATTTCGTCTGGTTTTGAGGAGATCTCCGCTCAAATTATTGTGTTGTGGTTTAATAGCGGGCTGCATTTATTTCAGATGTTATATAAAAGAATTGAAGATGTGTGGATAAATGTTCATCAATATGTACTCGATGATTACTATGTTCCAAACATTGATAAAATTTCAAACGGAGAAAAGCAAACCTTAGGTGAGCTATTTCATAAAGTTTCAGAAGAGCAGGGCCTATCAATCTACGACCAAGCCCTTAATAATTTTAAAAGTAAAAGAAAGATAGATGAAGCCTTTCTAAGATTGTTTGGATTTGCAGATTCAGAAATAAGTGAATACTTAGACAAGTTATATCCTATGATGACTAAAAAGATACAATCCCTCTTTGATCAAATGCACAGCCGTAAGAGTTAAAAGTATGGTTGAATCAAAAGAAAGGTATTCCTTAGATAAAGTTACTAGAAGAAGTTTAGGCGTTCATTTGACTTCAAAAGACATATTTCGAGATTACATCCTACCTTTTATTAAGGAGGATTTAGATAGATTCTCATGGATCGATTTATATGCGGGTGGAGGAAATCTAATGCTTCCAATATTAGAGTCAATTAGTACTTCAAAGAGAATAAATTTCTTCTCTGATCACCTATTCATGCTGGATATTCAACATGATATGGTAAATAGATGTATTGAGAATGCAGAATCTTATGGGATTCCGAGGAGAATAGCAGAAAAAAATATTATTCAATATGATTGCCTTGAAAAATTTCCAAAATTTTTGAAAGAAAGTAAATTTCCACTCTATCATATAACCAATCCACCTTACCTTTATTTAGGGTATATTAAGAAACATAAGGAAACAGAAAATCTTTTAAAGTATTTTAGAGAAAAAAATCGCGGGTATCAAGATCTTTATCAAATTGCTATGATGAATGATTTAAGAAATGATGTTAAGAAGCTTATTTATATTATACCTAGTAATTTTATTTTTGGTTCATCTGTATCAAATAAATTTCGGTTAGATTTTCTTAGGATATACAATATTATAAAAATGATTATTTTTGAAAAACAAATTTTTGAACATACAGGGACTAATACTTGTTTATGCTTTTTTGAAAAGAAACAATTTCCTGAAGAAAATATTATACAGTTCAGAGGAACAAAAATAAAGAAAGGTCGAGAATTTAATACACTCTATTATTTAAAACCCAAATTTAAATATCGGGCAGGATCTAAATTTGATGAATTTCTTATCCAATTCCGAGCTAAAAGACCACTTAAAGTGAAATATTATTTGAAAAAGGAAGATATAGAGAATTCCATGGGATCATATAAGGTTAGAGTAATTGATACTAATAATTATAATTCAAATCATTATAAAATAGTTAATCTTGCTATAAATAAAGAGTTAAATGATAGAATTAAATCAAATATTTTATATATCCGCACCGTAGATACAGGGATGGAGAGTGGAAGAGCAGGATTATACGAAATTAAAAAAAATTTCGGAGTTGATGGAATATTTGTGTCTAAAGCAACTTATAGAACTTCTCCGATCCAAGTCTTTTTAGATCCCCAGTTAGAACGCCAAGATCATCTTCTATTAAAGTATTTTTTTAACTTTGTATTAGAATATTTTAGAAAAAAATTAGATAGTGAGTTTCTTACTACTTATAAATACTCTAATTCTAATTATACCAGGAAATATCTTGGGCTCACTCATGTTAGAAGTCTAATAGAAACATTTCCACTTTTATATCTTAATACGGAACAAAGAGATCAAATTTTACATGCTATAGAGAGCAATTCCTTTTCCGAATTAAAACAACTCTTGAAATATATAAATAAAACTTAATAGGGCAATAGTAATTTATCGTTTCAATATCTTTTTTAACTTGGTTTGAATAGTTACAATTTTTATTACTGTAATCCTTTTATTTATTATACCTCTTGAATTTAAGTTGCGATAATAAATTATGTCAAGTTCCCTCTATTATTCACGATTTTTTTTCGATCCTATTATTTCAGATTTCTCGAGTTTTATTTGAGAATGATGCTTTTTGTGAAGTTAATTTAGAAATTCTTTTTCCCTCACTAATTGATTATTTCAAAATACATAAATCCCGTAGAACTCTTGAGGATCTAGAAAATATTTTAGGTCCTTTTTTAGCAAGTTTAAATAAGCGGAGGGTTCCACATCTCAATAACGATTTTAGAATTAATTTAGAGGGTTTTATTGAGAGGAATAATTCTCGCTTTGAAGTTATCTTTTTTGAGGATGACTCCGATACATTAGTAATGGATTGGATTCTTACATATGAAGAAGCGGTGCGCTTATTCTTTAAATACAATGACGCTTGTAAAATGAAGGATAATTTTGCGCTCAATCTGCTAACATTGCTAAAATGTTTGTTTTTAGTAGTTTTTCGTATAATTGAGCAAATCCTGACAGTTTTAAACCGTGAACCATACTCTCTTGAGAAAGAAAGAGAGTATTTAATTCAAGATATTGTTTATCTTGAAAATATTCAGAGGAGTTTTTTGTAAATAAAGTTCTTTTGTAATTGTCTCTATTCTAAAATAAGGGTAATTTATATATATATCAAATGTCTTCTTATATATCGTTGGAACAAAAATGAGGTTGCATTATGTCTAGAAAATTTGAAATGGAATATGAAGAACTCCTAAGATTAAGTGAAAATGCAGGGGTTTCAGATGTAATGAAATTTTTTGGCGAATACGAAGAATATTTTAATGAAAATAAAGAATTTTTAAGATTAATTACTCCAGAGACGGAATTTTCAACAACTAATTTTACTCATATGGACAAGTAAGTGATCTCAATGCCAAATTGGGGGGAAATTTTAAAAGAAATAAATGAGTTAGAAAACAAATTAAGAAAGACCGGAGTTCCTAAGACAGTAGGTTCATCGCTTGATATTGTAAGAAGGAAATACTTGAAACTTTTATATGAAAAGACTGGTAGAAATACGATTTTATATGCTACATCTTGGACTTCGGCAGGAAATATCCCCCCAGAATTCATTACCATAAATGATGAAGACATTCAAGGATTTATGACAGTAATTTCTGGTTTGAAAGGAAATGATCTTGATTTAATACTTCATAGTCCAGGTGGATCACCCACTGCAACTGAGGCTTTAGTGGATTATATACGATCTAAATTTGAACATATCCGGATTATTATTCCCCAGGGTGCAATGTCTGCTGGTACAATGTTAGCTTGTTCTGCAGACGAGATCTTAATGGGAAAACATTCGTCTCTAGGTCCAACAGATCCTCAAATGATTACTCAAGTAGGAGGGATAAGAAGCACTCACGCCGCTCACGCCATTATTGAACAATTTGATCAAGCAAAAAAAGAATGCAAGGAGGATCCGAAAAATATAGGGGTATGGATTCCAATTATCCAGAGTTATGCAC